>JAZSNZ010000179.1:0-6033 GCA_045536645.1 Acutalibacteraceae bacterium | reverse complement strand
GGCTCACAGAACGACATGGCTACGATCCGACTTCCCAGAGACGGACTGAGTCTTCCCAAGGGAAGCACCGTAGTGCTCTATGCACTCAGCGATGAGGAAATGGCACAGGCACGAGAAGATGCAGAGGAAGGAAACAGCGAGCCCTGGCTTAAAATGAGTACAGTTCCTGATCTTACAGGAATGTCCCCGTCAGCTGCAAACAAAGCTGTTACCAATGCAAATCTCAACATCCGCTATGCAGGAACAGGCTACAACAGCACCGCAGGTCTTGTAGTAGGTCAGTCCATTGAGCATGGCGAAAAGGTCGCACAGGGAACAGTAATAACCGTCGAATTCATCGAAGGCGGACTGTATGACTAAATATGCCAATTACCCTTGCGTTTACAAACAATATATAGTATAATTCTTCTGTTAGGCGGCTGTTTATGTGCGGCAGCTGAGAGAACAGAGCAAATATACTGAAGAAAGCAGTGAAAAGAAAAATGCTTTTATATGATCTTCTTGCAGGCCTTACCTGCGACACAAAGCTCGATCTTAAGAATACGGAGATAACAGGCATAACATCAGATTCAAGAAAGGTAACTCCCGGAAGCCTGTTTGTGTGCATAAAGGGAATGCGTTCCGATGGACACGATTTTGCACAGATGGCAGCAGATGCAGGTGCCGCAGCAATACTCTGCGAGCATGAATTGGGTCTGCCGCAGCAGGTATGGGTGCGTGATACTCTTTCTGCATTTGCACATATCAGCGAAAAATGGTTCGGCGATCCCCTTGCAAAGCTTCGCCTTATAGGTGTCACAGGCACAAACGGAAAAACCTCCACCACCTACATTCTCAAGGGCCTGCTGGAAAAGTGCGGCTATAAGGTAGGTCTCATCGGCACTATCTGCAATATGATAGGAGATGAGGTAATACCCACCGAGTACACAACTCCTGCTACCTTTGAACTTCACGAGATGTTCGGAAAGATGCGTGATGCAAAGTGTGATTTCTGCCTTATGGAGGTCTCCTCTCAGGCAATAGATCAGGGCAGAGTTGAGGGCCTTAAGTTTGAGACCAGCTGCTTTACAAACCTTACCCAGGATCACCTTGATGTTCATGGCACCATGGAGCGCTATTTCGCCATCAAGTGCCGCATATTCAATATGAGCCGTTCAACGGCAATAAATGTAGACGACAGATGGTGTCAGAAGATAGAGCTGCCCGACACGGTGCGAGGCATCAGATACGGTGTCAACAATCCCGATGCCGAGTGCCGTGCCTCGAACGTTGAGTACCGAGCCGACGGAGTCAGCTTCGATGTGTCCTTCAAGGGCATGAGCGGCAAGGCAAGCATTCCTATCCCAGGTGAATTTTCAGTACACAATGCCCTTTCCGCATTTTGCTGTGCACTCAATGTGGGAATCCCCTTCCCCGATGCAATCGATGCACTGGCTGAATGCCGCGGCGTAAAGGGAAGAGCAGAGGTTTATCCTGCAAATAAACCTTATACAGTCATTATAGACTACGCACATGCCCCCGACGGAGTTGCTAATATCCTCTCTGCCATGCGTGCTGTAATGAGCAAGGATGGCAGACTGGTCATCCTCATCGGCTGCGGCGGCGACAGAGACCCCCTCAAGAGACCTATAATGGGAGAGACCGCATCCCGTCTTGCAGACTTTGTCATAGTCACCTCGGATAATCCAAGAACAGAAGAGCCCATGAGCATAATCGAGCAGATTGTGCCGGGCGTAAAAGAGCATGACACACCCTACGTAGTAATCGAAAACCGCCGTGAGGCCATCGAATACGCAGTGCGCAATGCAAAGGAAAATGATGTCATCGTGCTGGCAGGCAAGGGTCATGAGGATTATCAGATAATCGGAAAGACCAAATATCATTTTGACGAGCGTGAGGTACTGGCAGAGGTTTTCGCAAAGCTCGAAGCGGAGGAATAATAAATGATGCTGATGACAGCAAGTGAGACCGCAAAGGCAACAGGCGGTACTTACTCGGAAGAAACACAGTATACAGATGTAACAATAGACAGCAGAACGGTCGAAAAGGGCTGTATGTATATAGCCATAAAGGGCGACCGCTTTGACGGACATGATTTTGCCGCTGAGGTATCCGAAAAGGGTGCCGCCTGCGTAATGGTCAGCAGAGACGTGGAGGGCGTAAAATGCCCTGTCATAAAGGTAGTTGACACACGAAGAGCCCTTATTGACCTTGCCGCTTACTACAGAGCGAAGAAGGATATCCCCGTGGTAGGACTTACAGGTTCTGTTGGCAAGACAACGACAAAAGAGATGGTTGCCGCCGTGCTTCGCAGAAAGTTTGAGGTGCTGGCAACTCTCGGAAACTTGAATAACGATATCGGACTTCCCAGAATGTGCCTCCAGCTTGAGGAAAAGCACACTGCGGCAGTACTCGAAATGGGCATGAACAATCTCGGTGAGATATCACTGCTTACAAAAATCGCCCGTCCCACAGTGGGACTTATCACCAACATCGGCGTAGCCCACATTGAAAATCTCAAGAGCAGAGAGGGGATCCTTCAGGCAAAGCTTGAAATTCTCGACGGCATGGAAAAGGACGCACCGCTTCTTCTCAATGCCGATGACGATATGCTCATGAGCGCAAGAGACAGAATAGAAAATCCCGTCATCACCTACGGCATCGACAACAGTGCAGACTGCTGTGCAAAGAATATAGTCCAGATGGACGACGGCATGGAGTTTTCACTCTGCTGGCAGGGCGAATTTGTGCCTGTCAGAATACCTGCTGTGGGCAAGCACAATGTATATAATGCCCTTGCAGCTTACGCAGTGGGCAGAATACTTGGACTGACAAGCGAACAGTGCGTAAAGGGCCTTGAGGACTATGTGCCTTCCGGAATGAGGCAGAAGATAGTAAACCGAAAGGGCATAACCTTTATTGAGGACTGCTACAATGCAAGCCCCGATTCCATAAAGGCATCCATGAGTGTGCTGACCTCTCTGAAATGCACAGGCAGACGTATTGCGGTACTGGGCGAAATGATGGAGCTTGGCTCCTACGGCCCCGAGGGACATTCCCAGTGCGGCGAATGGGCAGATAAATGCGGCGTCGATATGCTCTGGGCAGTGGGCAGCGAAAACGCACAGTGCTACATCAAGGGCGCAGCAAAGCTCACCGCTGACGGAAATACACGGCTTTTTGCCGATAAGGAATCCCTTGCAGCGGCTCTTGCAGAAACAATTACCGAGGGTGATGCGGTGCTTTTCAAGGCAAGCCGCAGCGTACAGCTCGAGCAGGTAATAGAAAAGCTCAACGAAGCTCTTTGATGAATATACGGCGAATATAATGGCAAAGGACTGGTAAACATGTCAGTAAACAGTGCATATGCGATAATGAGTGTTCTGGCGGCAGGTATCGCCTTCGGCGTGTCCGCTCTTTTAGGTATAGTGCTTATTCCCTGGCTTCAGCGTCTCAAGTTCGGTCAGACCATAAAGGAAATAGGTCCCACATGGCATCAGAAAAAGCAGGGTACACCCACAATGGGCGGTATAATGTTCATTGCAGGCATCACACTTGCAATTGCCGTCTGTATTCCCTGCTTCTTTGTTATGGCAAAGACATATGAGATCAGCACCGACCTTAAGGTAAAGCTCTGGGCAGGCGTCGGTCTTGCACTGGTTTGCGGCATCATGGGCTTTCTTGATGACTATACAGGCATCAAGAAAAAGGAGAACACAGGTCTTACTGTAAAGCAGAAATTTGCACTGCAGTTCCTTGTTGCAGGTCTGTACCTTGCCGCTATCGGCATTGCCGATAAGTTCGAGGGCACTACCTATATCCCCTTTGCAGGTGAGGTAAATATCGGAATATGGCTCTACATCATTGGCCTTGTTCTTATCGTCGGCTTTATAAATGCAGTAAATCTTACCGACGGTATCGACGGCCTCTGCGGCTCTGTTACCTTCTTTGCTGAGATATGCTTTATGCTCATCGCGGCTATCAACGGACTTTTCCATGTAGGTATCCTTGCAGCTTCAGTTGCAGGCGGCTGCTTGGGCTTTCTTGTATGGAACTTCCACCCTGCAAAGGTATTCATGGGCGATACAGGCTCACTGTTCCTGGGTGGAATATTCTGTGCAACAGCATTTGCATGCGATATGCCCATACTCATTCCGCTGGTAGGAATCATCTACCTCTGCGAAACAGGCTCTGTAATGATTCAGACAACATATTTCAAACTCACCCACGGCAAAAGGATATTCAAAATGACCCCGATTCATCACAGCTTTGAGATGAGCGGATGGTCAGAGGTCAAAATAGTAACGGTATTCAGCCTTGTCACAGTGGTTTGCGGCGGCATCGCCTGTCTGCTTGCGGCTTTAGGATAAGGCACGGCTTTTAATTAAGGAAGGGGACGGCTATGCCTGCATTGTCATCGGACAGAACGAAAGAATTGCGGACAGGAAGAGCAAGAAGAAGCACTATTGACGAAGAAGTTGCAAAGTTGTCTTTCAAAGAGAGATGGAAGCTGCTTATAAGCGAAATGTACGTTACCGCCACAGACAGAAGCATGGGCTTTGATATATGGACCCTTGTGGTGATCCTTGTGCTGCTTGCACTGGGACTTATAATGATGTACTCAGCAAGCTATGCATATGCACAGTACTATAAAGGCGGCGACAGCACCTTTTACCTTCGCAGACAGTTTATCTTTGCCCTTGTCGGACTGGTCGCCATGTACATCGGCTCCCTTCTTCCCATGTGGTTTATAAAGAGAGCAACATGGTACGTGGTCGGTATATCGGTATTCCTGCTCATTCTGGTTCTCATAGTATCAAATGAAGCACAGAAGCGCTGGATAAGAATCGGCGGATTCTCATTCCAGCCCTCCGAGATAGGCAAACTTGCAATAATAATCTACCTTGCAAACTATATGTCAAAAAATGCATGGCGAATACAGACGTTTAAATACGGTGTGCTTCGCTGCGGTATTGTGGTTGCGTTCATCGCAGGCCTCACAGTTATAGAGACCCATCTTTCATGCTTTATACTCATGTGCCTTATTGCCGCAACGCTCCTGTTTGTCGGCGGAGCACCGAAAAAGTGGCTTGCTGCCATTGCGGCAGTTCCCGTGGCAGGCGTTATAGTTCTTGTTACCTTCACTGACTACATGCAGCAGCGATTCGCTGTCTGGTTTGACCCCTTCAGCGATGCGCTGGGCGGCGGCTGGCAGAATATACAGGCACACTATGCACTGGCATCGGGCGGCTTGCTCGGTCAGGGCATAGGTAATTCAAGACAGAAATATCTTTACATCTCCGAGCCGCAGAACGACTTCATCTTTGCGGTTGTAGGCGAGGAGCTGGGATTTGTCGGTGCGGTAGCCATAATGGTTATCTTTGCGATCTTTGTATGGCGCGGACTTACAGTCAGTATGGAAAATCCCGACCGTTTCGCACGACTTCTGGGAATCGGCATAACTGCACAGATCGGCTGGCAGACACTGCTTAACATCGCAGTTGTAACAAGAGCACTGCCCAACACCGGCATAAGCCTTCCATTCTTCTCCTACGGAGGCACGGCGCTGGTCATGCTTCTGTTCTCGGTAGGCTTGCTGCTGTCGGTCAGCAGAGGTTCGGCGAAGAAAACAATTTAGCTTTTAAAAGGTGGTCATACCATGAAAGTTTTACTGGCAGGCGGCGGCACCGCAGGACATATCAACCCTGCAATCGCCATCGCAGGATATATAAAAGAACAGCAGCCCGATGCGGAGATCCTGTTCGTAGGAACTCCTTGGGGCATGGAATCAAGGCTCGTCCCTGCGCAGGGATACCGTTTTGAGGGTATGAAGGTGGCAGGATTCCAGAGAAAGATCTCCTTTACAAATGTAAAGAGAAATGCTCAGGCACTGTGGTATCTTGCAAACTCTTCAAAGAGAGCAACAGAGATAATAAAGAACTTCCAGCCCGATATAGCCATCGGCACAGGTGGCTATGTTGCAGGCCCTATCCTGAGAAAAGCTGCAAAAATGGGTGTGCCTGTAATAATACA
>JAZSNZ010000271.1:0-2971 GCA_045536645.1 Acutalibacteraceae bacterium | reverse complement strand
ATACGGTGTGTGCATAGCCCTGGGGAGAAAGTCCGCCGTCGAGGTGAGGTGTGCCGCCAAGCTCTGCATACTTCTCTGCTGCCCATGCGGGCCAGCCGTATGCCTTGAGAGTTTCGGCATCTGCGCCTGCATCGTCAGTCTGTACGATAAAGAACTGGGAGCCGTTGGTGTTTGCGCCGCTGTTTGCCATTGAGAGAGCTCCGCGGAAATTGAAAAGGTTTCTGCCGCACTCATCCTCAAAATCCTCTCCGTAGGCGCTTTCGCCGTAGTAGCCTGTTGCTGTGGGGTCACCGCCCTGAATCATGAAGTTATCCATTACACGGTGGAATATCATGCCATCGAAATAATCCTGCTGGGCAAGAGATACAAAGCTTGTGACAGCAAGCGGTGCCTGCTTTTCGAACAGCTTTACCTTAATACTGCCGAAGTTTGTGATTATCTCTGCAACCTTATCTCCCTTTTGGGGAGCTTTGAGCTGGTAACCGTCCTCTGCCTTCTCGAACTTTGCAGAAACATCGGACTTATTGAGGAATTTTATATCCTTTTCCTCGTAGTTATACTCTGTGTCGCTGTAGAGCTTTCCGTTATATTCATAGCCTGCTGCAGTGGTATTACCGTCGTCTGTCGGCTCGGAAGCACTGTTATCTGCGTAAAGGCTGTCATCACGGTTGCCTGCGATAACGATATTTTCTTCCTTGCCGCAGCCTGCCATTGCAGAAAGCAGCACAGTACACAGAACGATTAGAGAAATTATTTTAAGCTTGATCATAAAAAACTCCTGTTTAATAAAATACCTTCTGATAAAAATCAAGGTTTCTAACCGCGGAGAAAATAATCGCACCTATAAGCACTGCCATAAGGAATTTTTCGCTCATTCTCAGCGGTATGTATTCCTTCCTGAATATGCTGACCAGAAGTCTGACGTACCATACTGCTGCAGCCAATGCGCACAATACAACAAAGGGATTATAATAAAACGCCTTTGCAATATTGCCGCCCAGCAGCTCTCTTGCACATCTCGTCCCTCCGCACAGGAAGCACTTTATTCCTGTTGCAGTCCTCAGCATACAGTCGGGAAAAACAAGGGACACCTGCCGCTCCGCTGTTGCAAAGAACAGGTCTGTAAGCAATGCAGCGACGATTATTCCGACTGCAAGTGCTATAGCCTTTCTGCGTGTTTTCAAAAGCGGAGGGTATGTACTTTTATTTTTATCAGACAATTTTGATTATTCCTTTATTTCGCTTGTGCAGTGCGGGCAGCGGGTAGCTTCGATGTTGATTTCAGACTTGCAGTAGGGGCACTGCTTTGTGGTGGGTGCTTCTTCCTCCACAATCTCGTCCTTCTTTCTCAGGTCGGAAAGCTTTGCGATAGCTTTGACAAGGAGGAAAATAACAAATGCGATGATAACGAAGTTGAGAACCTCGGTTAAAAACTTACCGTACTTGAAAGTGGGAATGCCGTACTGGTCAAACTCTGCAAGAGTGGTAAGATCGCCGACTGTAACAAGGTCTGTTGTGCTTGTTGCTTCTGCTACAACATGTGCTTTATCCTTAAGAGGAATGAGAAGGTTTGTAAAATCGTTGCCGCCTGTGAGAAGTCCGATAAGGGGCATGATGAGATCATTGACTACAGAGTTGATGATCTTCTGGAATGCACCGCCTATGATGACTGCTACTGCCAGATCCATTACATTACCCTTGAGTGCGAATGCCTTGAAATCTGCAAAAAACTTTTTAAGTCCGCTGAATTTCTCTGTCTTGTTTTCGTTGCTCATTTTTCTTCTTTCCTTTCCGTTGTCTGATCCTCTTTCCCGAGGATCTCCTCATTGTGATGCATCATATATGATATCACAATTTATCCTCAGAGTAAATAATTATTAACAAGTTTTAACCTATTTCTCAAGGTTGAATTCGGGGATATAGCTTTCCGTCGCAGAAGACCGCTCCTGAGTATAGCCCTTTATACCCAGCTCCAGAGCCTTTGCGCACACCTTGTCGTATTCACGCTCTGTTATCCTTCGGTTTATTTCAGGATACTCTGAAATATCGCCGTGAGGGGTGTACTGGCTCATGAGGCTTACGGGAACTTCATTTCCGAACTCCTTTGCGATGCGCTCGAGAACTGCAATTGAATTTTTTGTGTTTGACGGCAGGATAAGGTGGCGGATAAGCACGCCTTTTTCTGCTATGCCGTTTTCGTCTGTCTTCAGTATCCCCGAAAGCTCAAGCATACGTCTGACTGCGGCAAAGGCAATCTCGGGATAATCGGAGGCTTTGCTGTATTTTTCCGCTTTTTCGGGAAGGGCATATTTGATGTCAGGCAGCCAGATATCTACATATTCGCTCAGCCGCTCGACTGTATCTGTAGTTTCGTATCCGCCTGTGTTCCAGACTATGGGGATATTCGGGCGGTAGATTTTGAGTGCTTCGATTATGCTGTCGGTATACTGTGTGCCTGTTACGAAATTTATGTTGTGCGCACCCTGCGCTTCGAGATTTTTTATTTCTTCCGCAAGCTGCTGTACGGTGTATGCTTTGCCCGTAGCCACTCTCGAAATCTCGCTGTTCTGACAGAAGCAGCAGCGAAGCGAACAGCCTCCGAAAAATATCGTGCCCGAGCCGTTTTTGCCGCTTATGGGAGGCTCTTCGCCAAAATGCAGTGCTGCCCGTGCTATGCGTATCTCCTCTTTGCAGCCGCAGAGGCCTGCGGTCTTTGTTCTGTCTGCCATGCACTGTCTCGGACAAAGAGTGCAATTTTTCATATTATCACCTGATTAAATACATAAAGCAGGCAAAACGCCTGCTTTGAAATAAAAAAATCTGCCGTTATTCTTATTAATGAAATTCTCACAAAGCGACCTGAAGAATTGAGAAATCGCATTATTCTGCGATTTCTCTCCCTCCGTCACGGCTTCGCCGTGCCTCCTCCCTCGTCAGAGGGAGGTTTTACAAAGCTGTTCTGACTTTTTAT
>JAZSNZ010000195.1:0-1581 GCA_045536645.1 Acutalibacteraceae bacterium | reverse complement strand
CCTCATCAGAGGGAGGCTTTAGGCAAATTCTTTGACAGCCTGGCGGCGATCTTTATTATACGTTCATTCCCAGGTCTTCTCTGAGGAATTTCCTTGTGCGGTCAAGTGCCTCGGTGATGTTCTTGACGGAGGAAGCATAGGAGACTCTTACAAAGCCTTCTCCGCAGTCTCCGAATGCAGTGCCGGGAACTACCGCTACGTGGCGGTTCTCAAGCAATCGTGTGCAAAACTCGTCACTGGTCAGACCTGTGGACTTTATGCACGGAAATGCGTAAAATGCACCCTCGGGATCAGAACAGGTAAGTCCCATCGAGTTATAGCCGTCAACTACCAGCTTCCTTCTCTGATCGTACTGTTCACGCATCTTTGCTACGTCCTCATCACCGCTGACAAGTGCATCAATAGCCGCATACTGTGCTGTTGTAGGAGCACACATAATGGCAAACTGATGTATCTTTGTCATTATCTTGAGCAGCGGTGCAGGACCGAGAGCATATCCCAGTCTCCAGCCTGTCATGGAGTACGCCTTTGAGAAGCCGTTGACTATAATGGTGCGTTCCCACATTCCCTCAAGACATGCTATTGACACATGGTCGGCATGACCATAGGTGAGCTCACTGTAAATTTCATCGGACAACACGATTATATTTGTGCCTCTGAGTACCTCAGCAATCTCCTCTAGATGCTCACGACGCATTACTGCACCTGTGGGATTGTTGGGATAGGGCAGGATAAGAAGCTTAGTTCTGGGGGTTATTGCTTTTTTAAGCTGTTCGCCTGTCAGGCGGAATCCATTTTCGGCCGTTGTTGTAACAGGAACACACACACCGTCTGCCATCTGGGTTATGGGGGTGTAAGCAACAAAGGAAGGCTCGGGAATTATTACCTCGTCACCTTCTTCTACAAGCGAACGGATTACGAGGTCGATTGCCTCGGAACCACCAACAGTGACCAGACATTCGCCCTTGGTGTCATTGTAGGATACATTGAATCTGCGATTATAATAATTACATATCTCTTCACGCAGACGAGTCAGTCCCTTGTTGGGAGAATATGCAGTCTTGCCCTTTTCGAGAGATTTTATGCCCTCAGCACGGATATGCCACGGGGTCATAAAATCAGGCTCTCCG
This sequence comes from Acutalibacteraceae bacterium, assembly GCA_045536645.1. GTDB lineage: Bacteria > Bacillota > Clostridia > Oscillospirales > Acutalibacteraceae > JAISGQ01. Next base: position 451 of record JAZSNZ010000195.1, on the reverse strand, counting down.
ATGGAAAGGCTTATTACCTCCTCCATCTCTGCGGCAATATCGAAAAACTTACGAATTCCCGAGGGCTTGACCTCTTTTGCTTTTCTGGAAAGCAGGGATTCGTAATCAATCAAAGCAAAAACTCCTCTCGTCTGTGGGCACGTTCATGCATGTGCCTCTGTCCTTGTACTTCTTGAGCACAAAGTTTGTGGAGGTGGATACTACCGACTCCATGGGAGAAAGTCTCTTTGCAACGAACATTGCGACTTCCTGGAAGGTCTTGCCTGTTACGTATACGGTCAGATCAAAGCTGCCGCTCATAAGATAAACTGCCTCAACCTCATCCATCGCCATGATCTCAGCTGCAATCTCTTCAAAGCCTGAATCAGCTCTGGGAGTGACCTTGAGCTCGATAAAGTCGGATCGTAGCCATGTCGTTCTGTGTGCCAAGGAGGTGATCATTTGGTTTGTC
>JAZSNZ010000065.1:0-3710 GCA_045536645.1 Acutalibacteraceae bacterium | reverse complement strand
AGGCTAAAAAGGGAGGAAAATAATATGACTCTTGATAATGTAATTGCAGTAAGAGCAAACAAGACCATTTACCGTGACGGCGACAGATGTATAAAGGTTTTTGATACCGATTATTCCAAGGCCGATGTTCTTAACGAGGCTCTTAATCAGGCACGAATTGAGGAAACAGGCCTTAATATTCCCAAAATACTCGAGGTAACGACTATTGAAGGCAAATGGGCAATCGTTTCTGAATATATCAGCGGTAAAACTCTTTCCCAGCTTATGAAGGAAAATCCTGATAAAAAAGAAGAATATATCGGCATGCTCGTTGATATCCAGCTTGCCGTACACGCAAAAACCTGCGCTCATTTAAATAAATTGAAAGATAAAATGAACAGCAAGATCAGCCAGACCAAGCTTGATGCCACAACGAGATACGAGCTTCACACCCGTCTTGAAGGTATGCCCAAGCATAAAAAAGTTTGTCACGGTGATATGTGCCCTTCAAACATCATAATAGCTGATGACGGCACACCTTATATCATAGACTGGTCTCACGCAACTCAGGGCAATGCTTCTGCAGATGCTGCCCGAACATATCTTGTTTTCTGGCTCAACGGTGACCCCGAAGGTGCAAAAATATATCTTGATATGTTCTGCAGAAAAAGCGATACGGCAAAACAGTATGTCCAGAAGTGGACTCCTATCGTAGCAGCTTCCCAGTCCGTCAAAGGTAAGGAAAAAGAACTTGAATTCCTCTTATCCTGGGTAAATGTTGTTGATTATGAATAAATTATAAAAAGAGGAAAATATGAAAGTTACAGTGTGTATCGGCAGTTCCTGCCATGTAAAAGGGGCTCGCCATGTAGTAGCTCAGCTACAACAACTTATCGCAGACAATAACCTTGGCGATAAAATAGAACTCGGAGGTACGTTTTGCATGAGCAGATGTCAAAGCGGTGTTTGCGTAACTGTAAATGAAGACTTTTTTTCGGTAGCAACGGAAAATGTCAAAGAGTTCTTTGAAAAAAACATAAAAGAAAAGGCATAAATCAAAATGATAATTCAGATTTGTGTAGGCAGTTCGTGCCATTTAAAAGGCTCTCAGGAGATCGTAGAGCTTTTTAAAAAATCTGTTGAAGATTATCATCTTGAAGATGATATTGTACTTGCCGGTAGCTTTTGTATCGGCAAGTGCAACCGAATAGGTGTTACTGTTCAGATCGATGATGATATTTTTACAGGTGTGACACGAGAAAGCTTTAAAGAGTTTTTTTTACAAAATGTATTAAATAAGATAGAGAGGTCATAACGGAAATGGCAAATTGTTTGACGTTAAAAAAATCAAACTGTAAGAATTGTTACAAGTGTATCCGGCATTGTCCGGTAAAAGCCATCCGTTTTTCGGGAAACCAAGCTCATATTATAAATAATGAATGTATTTTGTGCGGACAGTGTTTCGTGGTATGCCCGCAGAATGCCAAGGAAGTTTCGGATGAAACGGAAAAGGCAAAGGTTCTTATCCAAAGTGGAGTACCGGTAGTAGTCAGTCTGGCACCTTCTTTTATAGCGAATTATGAAGGTGTAGGAATTGATTCCATGCGCAAGGCATTGAAGAAACTGGGATTTCATGATGTGGAAGAAACTGCTCTGGGTGCCACTATTGTGAAGACTGAATACGAGAGAATGCTTCGAGAAGAAGAGAGGGATATTGTGATTTCCTCTTGTTGTCACTCAATCAACCTTTTGATTCAGAAACAATTCCCTGCGGCAATGGAATATCTTGCCGATGTAGTATCTCCGATGCAGGCACATTGCAAGGAAATCAAAAAACGCATTCCGGATGCAAAGACTGTTTTTGTGGGGCCATGTGTTGCGAAGAAGGATGAGGCAGAACATTACGAAGGAATTGTGGATGCGGTCCTTACCTTTGAAGAACTGACAAATTGGCTCAAAGAAGAAGGCGTCGAATTAGAACAAAGTGTAGACAGTGAAGAACAAAGTCGTGCGCGTCTCTTCCCAACTACGGGAGGGGTACTCAAAACCATGGAGCAGAATGCTCCTGGTTATACGTATCTTGCTCTGGATGGCGTGGAGAACTGTATTGCAGCCTTGAAAGATATCGAAAATGGGAAAATACATAAATGTTTTATTGAAATGTCCGCTTGTGTCGGCAGTTGTATCGGTGGACCGGTTATGGAAAAATATCATCATTCCTCACCGGTAAAAGATTATATGACAATTGTGGAATATGCGGGAAAAGAAGACTTTGTAATGCCTCAGCCAAAGGCAATAGAAATGAAAAAGAACTTTGAATATATTGAGCGCCGTTCTCCAAGACCGACGGATGAAGAGATTGAGAATGCACTCAGGCAGATGGGTAAATTTACTCCTGCACAGGAACTCAACTGTGGTTCTTGTGGGTATAATACTTGTCGCGAAAAAGCCATTGCAATCTGCCAGGGAAAAGCAGAAATCTCTATGTGTCTGCCGTTCTTGAAAGAAAAGGCGGAGAACTTCTCAGATACGATTGTAAATAACAGTCCAAATGGTTTGATTGTATTAAATGAGCAGTTGGAGGTTCAGCAGATTAATGATGCGGCAAAGAAGATTATGAATATCCGTTCGGCCAGCGATGTTCTCGGTGGACCTGTTATACGAATTTTAGATCCGACGGTATTTCTTAATGTGCTTGAAACTGGATTTGGAGTTCGAGATGAGAGAGTTTATTTGGCAGAATATAAATGTTACATTGAGAGAACTGTTATTTATGTTCGAGACTCGCATCTCCTTATCTGTATTATGCGTGATGTAACAGACGAAGAAGCAGAGCGGGAGAAAAAGGAAAATATCAGTCGTCAGACCATGGAAGTAGCAGACGAGGTAGTGGATAAACAAATGAGAATTGTTCAGGAAATTGCTTTGCTACTTGGAGAAACGGCTGCCGAAACAAAAATCGCACTTGCGAAATTGAAGGAGTCTATAGCTGATGAATGATTTGTGTGCAGATATAGGATATAAAAGTATTAATCATCACGGAGAACAGCTTTGCGGTGACCATGTAGATATTGTAGAACCAAATGAAGATTCCACAGTGATTGTGTTGTCAGATGGCTTGGGCAGCGGAGTGAAAGCGAGTATTCTTTCTACTTTGACGTCAAAAATTATTTCTACTATGCTTGCAGAGGGCTTGTCTTTGGAAGAATGTGTGGAAACAATTGCAGCAACGCTACCGGTTTGTTCTGTGCGAGGAGTTGCATATTCTACATTTACTATTATACATTTACTGAATAATGAAACGGCAGAAGTCATTCAATATGACAATCCGCATGTAATTCTGATTCGGGATGAAAAACGGTTTAATTATCCCAAAACAGAAATGAATATTGACAACAAAAAGATATTTAAGTCTGTGATTAAGCTACAGGAAAACGATGTTTTTATCGCCATGAGTGATGGGTGTCCACATGCTGGCATCGGGCGTGCCTATAACTTTGGATGGAAGTGGGAAGACATTACTAAATTTATGAAAATATTAATACCTGCAGGGTATACAGCAAAAACACTGGCTACCATGCTTGTAGATGAGTGTAACAAATTATACGGAGATAAGCCGGGAGATGATGCGACGGCTTGTGTGGTCAAAATTCGAAAAAGAGAGCCTATGAATATTTTGTTTGGGCCACCGTCGAATCGAGATGACGTGGGGCGCATGATGTCGCTGTTCT
>JAZSNZ010000163.1:0-3122 GCA_045536645.1 Acutalibacteraceae bacterium | reverse complement strand
TAAGCTTTGCGCTCCCCTTGAAGAGCTTGACAAAAACTGCGGCTGCGGTGATTTTCCGCCTCCGCCCTTTGGTATGCCACATCATCACCATCATCACGGCCATCACGGCTGTCACTGCAAACCAAAACCCCGAAAGCTGTGATCAGAGATTTCTGAGCATCTGCTCAAACTCATCTGAAGGCATATTTTCTGACAGGGCAGTGGAGCGAAGCTCCACTGCTTTTTCTGTCCATTTATTCATTTCTTCCTTTGTTATTTTTCCGTTTGTCATTCGAGCATAGCGAGCTTTGTACACCCTTGTGTACGCTGCAGAAATGGGGTTGCCCTTCTGCTTCTTCTCGTACTTGCGGCGTGCGCCCACTTCACGGCACAGCTTTCCGCTGCCGTCGGGGGCTTTCCTGTCGCAGAATTTTGCAAGACGGTTTGACGGCAGAAAGAATTTTCCGCAGCTGCCGCAGGGACGAGGCCTTACTTCTGATGCCAGAGACGCAATAAACAGATGCTGCACAAAGGCAAGAAAGCTCCCCTTTTGCACCCTTCTGCATATTTTCTTTTCGCCTCCGAAGCTTTCGACAACGATTTTTTCTTCCCTTGAGGAAAGTGCTATTTCTTCGGTATTTATCTTTGAGAAGGCATCCTCTGCGTTTTCTGTTTCCTCAAGGGATTCGAGGAAGGGCGCTGCTGTGTTACGACAGAATTTAAGACCCTCCAGCACTGCAATGTACATATCTGCAAGCTCGGTGCAATCTCTGCGCCATGCTTCTGCATACTCACTCTGAGATGAGACTACATCAAAGCCTCTGAAAAGGGGACTTTTTTCCATCAGTCCTGCAAGGGTGATATTTTCACCCTCAAGTCGGCTGTAGGGCGACAGCTTTGAAACAAGCTTGTCCAATATATCAAAGGTATCCATACATCTGTGCAGCGTGCGTCCGTAGTCTTCACTGCGTTCGAATCGGAGCAGTGCATTTTTCTGTGCAAGACAGGCAGAATGCAGTGTATCAAGCCTTTCAATGCTCAGATTCATGTATGATGTCAGCAGATCTCCGGCTCGGTACTGTCTGCCGCCGATGAGAAATGTTTCCCCCAGATGGCAGTATTCAAAATATTTCATGGAAAGACCCCGTTTCGTATTAGATGTATAGATTATACTTCTTTTATCGTTCTATGTCAATGTATAGAAAAAGCCGAGGGTATTTGCCCTCGGCTTTCATAATTTTAGTACTTTACAGGGTTTGCTGTAAGGTATTTCTTTACCATGAGAGCTACCTTGAATACAATGGCATGATCGAACTCGCGCAGATCAAGGCCTGTGAGCTTCTTGATCTTCTCAAGACGATATACAAGGGTATTTCTGTGAACGAACAGCTTTCTGGAAGTCTCGGAAACGTTGAGGTTGTTTTCAAAGAACTTCTGAATGGTAAAGAGTGTCTCCTGATCGAGAGATTCAATGGAGCCCTTCTTGAATATCTCACGAAGGAACATATCACAAAGAGTTGTGGGGAGCTGATAGATAAGACGTGCGATACCAAGATTTTCGTAGCTGGTGATGGTCTTCTCAGTGTCGAACACCTTACCGACCTCAAGAGCTACCTGTGCTTCCTTGAAGGAACGGGCAAGATCCTTGATGCCTGTAACGGTGGTACCGATACCGACTACGCAGTGAGTGTAGAACTCGCTTGAAAGAGTATCGACGATGGAACGGGCGAGCTTCTCAAGATCCTTTGCATCAATACCGGGACGGATCTCCTTGACAAGAGCGATATCATTCTCATTGATATTGATAACGAAATCTTTTGCTTTATCGGGGAAGAGCTGCTGAACTATATCATAAGTGGAGACATCGGTACGTGTGGTAGCACGGATAAGAAAACATACTCTGCTGACATCAGCATTGAAGCGGAGCTCACGTGCCTTGAGGTAGATATCACCGGGGAGAATATTGTCAAGAATTACATTCTTGATGAAATTTCCTCTGTCAAACTTCTCGTCATAATACTGCTTGATTGAAGCAAGAGAAATTGCAAGGATGGAAGAATATTTGGATGCCTGCTCATCGACACCGGAAACGAAAACCGCATATTCATTATGAGGTTTGCCTCCGAAGGGACGATATGTATATCCATCGGATACAAAAGCATCAGATGAAGCTATCTGCTCAGCGGTTACACTGTTATTTACTTCACCCACTCTGACAAGATCACTGCATGCAATGACAACGCCTGTATCGTCTACTACACCAATGGTTCTGTCAATTGTATCTCTCATCTGATGGACTACGCTCTGGAACAATCTGTTAGACATTTCGCTCTCTCCTTGTTAAGCAAATTTAACACATCTCTATACCTATGTGAATTTAACTAAAGTCTACAATCCTTCTAATATGCATTTTACCTAAAACAAGCTCATTTTGCAAGCCTTTTTTCAATATTTATTGAAAAACCTTGTTATTTCGTACAAATAAAGGTCCAATCTTTTTATTTACTAATGCACTAAATTTCTCTTTTCGCTCAAAATAATAGACAAAATTTTTATATGCCTATAATTTATTCTATTTTAAGATAACACTGGATTTATACAGTGTTTTGTGATATAATTCCTTGAGTGTATCTTCACTTAATTTTGACTTCTTATGCGGAGGCTTGTTTATGAAGCTTATTTTAGCTATTGTCAATAACGATGACAGCCCTGTTGTTGCAAACAATCTTACTGCCAACGGCTTTTTTGTCACAAAGCTCGCTACTACCGGCGGTTTTCTCAAGGCAGGAAACACTACTTTCATTGTCGGTACAGATGACGAAAAGGTTGCTGATGTTATCTCTATCATAGAGACTCACTCCAAAAGACGCACCCAGATGGTTCCTATCTCGGTTGGCGATGCATCTTCTATGTTTGATTCTGCTCCCCTTGAGGTTTCTGTCGGCGGTGCTACGATTTTTGTACTTGACGTAGAACAGTTCAAAAAGTGCTGACGCTTTCAAGGTTTACTGATGATTTTTCAGGCAACGGCGAGCTTCTTTCACAATGCGCCAGTCTGCTCGATTCAGGAAGATTTCCCCATGCAGTAATAGTGGAAGGTGATGACGGTCTTGGTAAAAGCACCTTTGCTCTTCTTCTTGCAA
>JAZSNZ010000055.1:0-2311 GCA_045536645.1 Acutalibacteraceae bacterium | reverse complement strand
TGAACGATCTGCTCAGCGGTCTCAGCGTTCCACTCAGCGGTCTGCTGGGTTACGAGGTTCCAGTTGTCATTGGCAGCGACCATCTCGTCGACAGCGCCGGTACGGCCGATCTGAGCTGCGGAGCCCATAACGCCCTGGATGTGAACGATGTTGTAAACATCGAGATTCTGGGACTCGAGCCAAGCAACAGCGGTGTTGCCTTCCTGAGCCATGTCAGAAACGATGGAAGCCTCATACAGGCTGGAGTCTGCATCGATGGTGCGGTCGAACAGGATGACCTTGATACCGGCAGCCTGAGCATCCTGGAGGACGCTGTCCCAACCAGCGGTGCCGGCTGCGGAGAGCAGCAGGTAGTCAACTTCGTCCTGGATGAACTTCTGAGCAGCAGCGATCTGCTCGTCGTTCTTAAGGGAGTATGCGAAAGATGCGTCGTAGCCGTTTTCCTTGGTGAAGGTTTCCTTCATGTCCTTATCGTTAGCAGTACGATAACCGGACTCGTTGGGGTCGTTGTTGATGATACCGACCTTGATAAGGTCGCCGTCATTACCGGTCTTGCCGCAAGCTGCGAACACGGTAACGAGCATGAGAGCTGCGAGAATGATTGCTAAAAACTTTTTCATGATCTAACCTCTTTTTCTGAAGATTTCGTAGCGGTGTTCCGCTTCGTTGGCTCTATTAAAACACCCTTTCTCTCATTCGTCAATGCTTTCTCGGGGCACAAAATCAATACTGTGAATGTGAATAAGTACAGATTTTTCGCACAACGCAAAAAAGAATACAGATTCTCTTCTGAAACGTTTTTTGCGTTTTGATTTTATGATTTTCTTACGATTTTATGTTTGATTTTTTACAATGCCCTGTGTTTCGTATTGTTTTTATCTCGTCAAAAAAGCTGTTTCCTGTATTTATCCATGTAAATTTTTAGTTATAAAACAAAGAATCGGAGAAATTATTCAAAAATTTTTTCTGCCTGTGTTTTATCATGCAATAAGAACAAACAAATCAGAATAAATTTTTCGTTTATTGCGGCATTCAATATATGTTATTATTCATATATACATCAATAAAGGCGGTATATTGCTATGGCAGCAAAATATATCACTATTGCAAAGGAACTTTCTGTTGAACTTCGGCAGATGCAGAAGCTCGGAAAGCTGAGACTTCCCAGCGAAGCTGAACTTTGCAGCAAATATTCCTGCAGCAGGCAGACTATACGCTCTGCTCTTTCTCTCCTTGAGGAGAACGGAGTTATAGTCAAGAAGAAGGGCAGCGGCTCGTATCTTGCACAGTCCTCTTCCCTCAGCCGTGAGGTTGCCGTTATCATCCCCGATAAAAATGAATACATATTCCCTGAGATCGTCCGTGACATTCAACATACACTTTCTGAAAAGGGCTACAGTACACGCACCTACAGCACTGACGGACTTTTCCTCAATGAACGTGGCATTTTGTCTCAGCTTCTTGAAAATCCTCCCTCGGGTATAATCATGGAAGCTCAGAACAACAGTCTCGCCTGTCACAATACAGATCTGCTCAGGCAGATAGAGGAAAATGGCATACCGCTTGTTTATCTGCATTGTGCCTATAACAGTCCTCTTAATTCCCCCTGTGTTACACAGGATAATTTCGGCGGTGCCTATCAGCTTATAAAACACCTTGCCGTCAAGGGACACAAAAATATTGCAGGTATTATGAAGTGCAATGATACTCGTGGTGTTGAACGTTACGCAGGATGTGTTCAGGCAAGTCTTGACTTAGGCCTTGATTTTCGTGAGGATAATTACTACTGGTTCTCCTCCGAGGACAGACGAATGCTTCTCGATGACAACGACAGTCCCCTGCATAACTTTATAAGGTATTATCTCAGAAACTGCACAGCGGTTGTGTGCTACAACGATGAGATTGCCTATTACCTTATAAATATACTCACCTATGCAGGAATCAGCGTCCCCGACAAGGTTGCTGTGGTCAGCTTTGACAACAGCTATTATTCCGTTCTGGGAGATGTGAAAATAACCTCCCTCGGTCACGAATCCCATGCCGCCGGAACCACGGCAGCACAGACACTGCTTTCTGTAATGTCCGGTCAGAAATGCGAAAATGTCATTCTGCCGTGGCACCTCTCACAGCGAAACAGTGACTGAAATTTCTGCGATTTTTCTTACTGAATTTTCCCCTCCACCGAATTTTTCTTCTCCTTTTATATGTATTCCCCCACAGACAGAATCCGTGGGGGAATTTTCATCGGTAAGTAATTGCAGAACGTGAGAGTGCAGAGGTTCAATTTATGGGAAGTCGGAGGCCAAGCGGT
>JAZSNZ010000309.1:0-8300 GCA_045536645.1 Acutalibacteraceae bacterium | reverse complement strand
CCGCTTGGCCTCCGACTTGCTGGTCCATGCGGTGGGCATTCCCGATGAAAACGTGCTTATCTGCGAGCTTGGCGACAGCATCGATGTTTCACGCAAGGGCATAAAGAAAACAGGCAGAGTGCAGTCAGGCAGAGTGCTTGTTGACGGCTACGGAGTCGGAGATGTAGGCAGTGTAGTGCTTCGCGACAGAAAGCATCTGGGCGAGGACGGACTCATCATCGTGGCTGCAACGGTGGACACCACCGCGGGCGAAGTACTCAGCGGCCCCGAGGTAGTATCGAGAGGCTTTGTATATGTAAGAGACGCAGAGCCCCTTATCGATGAGATACGCGAGCTTGCAGCCGATGTGCTTGATGAGTGCATGACCAGGCGTATACGTGAATGGAACACTATAAAGAACAGGCTTCGTGACGAGCTGTCAAAATATCTTTACGAAAGAACAAAGCGCAGTCCCATGATACTCCCCATAATCATGGACATCTGAAAATGATAAGGCGCTTTGCAAGGGAATTACCGATATGAACAACAAAGGAAATCTTGTAAAACCGCTGTTCTGCTCGCTGGCGGCAATCAGCGTGATGATCTGCTCGCTTGTACTGCTGTCCTCAGCAGGTGCAGGGGTAAAGATTCTGTCCGCAGTGCTTGCTGCGGTTGCAGTGATTGCAGTGCTGCTGTTTTTAAAGGCACTCAGCGATGACGTGGACGGATATCTTTCCCACATGGCGGTAAAGCTGGGAAGTACAAAGTCCGAGAATCAGAATGTCATGCCCGTGCCTGTTGTCACAGTCACAGTTGACGGCAGTATCATGTGGTACAACAAGGAGTTTCTCGATGAACTGCTCGACGGCTGTGAGTCTCATAACGTTGAGATTTCGAGGATATTCAAGAATATCACCGAGGAAAAGCTCCGCCACGGTGAGAGCTTTACAATAAAGCACGATAAGCGTTACTATGAGATATCGGTAGTTTCCGATGTCAGCGCAGCAGTATCCCAGTTTGTGCTGTTCTTCAATAACGTTACCGAAAAGGCAAAGCTCGAAATAGAGTACGAAAACAGCAGGCCTGCTGTAATACTTGCCGTTTTCGATAACGAGGACGAGCTGCTCAAGGTGCGTGAAAGCGAACGTACGGCGGTGCTTGCAGCTGTTGACTCACTTATCCGTGAGTGGGTGGATGGCACAACAGCTCTTTGCAGAAGCGATGCAAGAGGTACAAGCCTTATTGTCCTTGATGAGCAGCAGCTTCGCGAATTTATACAGGACAGATTCAATATCCTCAACGAAGCAAGAAAGATACCGGTCAGCGGCGATCATCAGGTAACCCTTTCCATAGGTGTAGGCCGCGGCGGTGCAAACTTAAGCGAATGCGAAAGCTGGGCACAGGAAGCTCTTGATATGGCGCTTGGCCGCGGCGGCGATCAGGCTGTCATCAAGAACGGCCCCGACTATGCTTTCTTCGGCGGTGTATCCAAGTCCTCCGAAAAACAGAGCAAGGTCAAGACCAGGATGATCGCCAAGGATATAGAAAATATAATCAGTACCTCTGACAAGTGCTTTGTAATGGGTCATAGATTCACAGACCTTGATGCAGTGGGTGCTTCCATCGGCGTAATGAGCATTGCAAAGGCATTGGGCATTGAAAGCTATGTCATCAATCATCCGGGTGAAACTCTCGCACAGTCTCTGATAGATCATTACATAGAGCATACAGAGGGTGCCGAGCGGATATTTGTTGATACCGAGCAGGCGCTTTCCCGCATGACAGAAAACAGCGTAGTGGTAGTTGTCGATACACATTCAAAGAACTTCCTTGACAGCATGCCTGTATACGAGAATGCAAAAAAGGTAATAGTCATAGACCACCACCGAATGATGCTCAGCAGGATAGAAAATGCGGGAATTTTCTTCCACGAGCCCTTTGCATCTTCCGCAAGTGAAATGGTGGCAGAGCTCGCTCAGTACATTGACGAAAAATCCATATCAAAAACAGAAGCCGAAGCACTTTTGGCGGGTATAATGCTTGATACAAAGAGCTTTGTAATAAAGACCGGCGTGCGCACCTTTGAGGCGGCAACCTTCCTTCGCAGAAGAGGTGCTGACACAGTTGACGTCAAGATGCTGTTTGCAGGATCTCTTGACGACTACGCCGAAAAATCAAAGATAGTCGCATCGGCCGCAGTATACCGTGAGTGTGCTATCGCCTGCTCTGACGAACAGAGCGAGAATGTGCGCGTGGTATGTGCTCAGGCCGCAGACGAAATGCTGACCCTGCAGGGTATCAATGCATCTTTCGTGCTGTTTGAGTCAGAGGGCATAATCAATATCTCAGCTCGTTCTCTCGGAAAGCTCAATGTTCAGCTTGTAATGGAAAAGCTTGGCGGCGGCGGACATCTTACCATGGCAGGCGCACAGCTGAGCGGCTCGTCCCTTGACCATGCGCTGTCAGCACTGTACGAAGCTATAGATACAGTGTTTGAGGATACGGAAGAGGACGAGGATAAATAATGACAAAAACCGAAAGGAATGATATAAAATGAAGGTAATTCTTCAGCAGGATGTAAAAGGAACAGGCAAAAAGGGTGAAATCGTCAATGTATCCGACGGTTACGCACGTAACTTCCTTTTTCCGAAAAAGATAGCAATCGAAGCAAGCACACAGGCTCTTAATGACGTAGCTACCAAGGAGAGAGCAGAAAAGCATCGCATCGAAATGGAAAAGAAGGCTGCACAGGAATTAGCGGACAAGCTCAGTGGCAGCACTGTCAAGATGACTGCCAAGGCAGGCCAGAACGGCAAGCTCTTCGGCTCTGTCACATCCAAGGAAGTAGCGGAGCTTATCAATAAGCAGTTCGGCACAAGCATTGACAAGCGCAAGGTAACAGTAGCCGACATCAAGCAGTTCGGCACTTACGAGTGCGAGGTAAAGCTCTACACGGGCATTTCCGCAAAGCTTTTTGTGAATGTAGGAGAGCAGGTGTAATTTATGGCATCGGCATCAGGCACCGCACTGCCTTTCAGCGCAGAAGCGGAACAGGCGGTGCTCGGCGCGATACTGATGGACAGCAGGAACTTGAATACCCTGCTCGAACAGCTTCGCCCGGAATATTTTTACAATGAACAGCACAAGCAGATATTCGAAGCGGTGCTTCGCCTTTTCAGAACGGGTCAGAATGTTGACGTTGTAACAGTTCTCAACGAGCTTGTAGGACTCGAGGTGTTTTCCGAGGAATCGGGAAAGAGCTATCTGTTTACAATAGCTCAGAATACCCCTTCCGTCAGCAACTGCGAGGCATATGCAAAGATAATCCGCGAAAAATACGAAATGCGTGCGCTTATTCTGGCTGCGCAGGAGATAATAGGCGATGCAAGGGACGAGACAAACGACCCGAGAGTTGTCATCGACCGTGCAGAGCAGAGGATATATGAAATATCCGACAACAGAGCAACACAGGGGCTTGTGCCCATAGGCAGCGTGCTTATGGGGGCGTTCGACCGCCTTATGGCGCTCAGCGAAGGCACAGGCGACGAATTCGTAGGCGTTCCCACAGGTATTGAGCCTCTTGACGAGACTCTGACCGGTCTTAATAAGGGCAACCTTATCCTGCTGGCGGCACGACCGGGCGTCGGTAAGACCAGCTTTGCAATGAACATAGCACGAAATGTTGCGGTAAATGCGGACAAGCCCGTTGCGTTCTTCTCACTCGAAATGTCCAGAGAGGAGCTTGCACTGAGACTTCTATCAAGCGAATCGGGCGTTGCCAGCACCAAGCTCAAGGAAGGAAAGCTGTCTGCGGAAGAATGGGCAAGCCTTACAAACGGCGCAGGAAAGCTGTACAATGCAAAGCTGTATCTTGATGAAAGCGCAAACATAACCGTTACCGAAATGAAGGCAAAGGTAAGGCGAATAAACAACATCGGACTTGTTGTAATAGACTATCTCCAGCTTATCGAGGGCAGCGGCGGCAGCAATATAAGCCGTACCCAGATAGTTACGGAAATAACCAGGTCGCTGAAGATAATGGCAAAGGAGCTCAATGTTCCCGTACTCTGCCTGTCTCAGCTCAACCGAGGCCCCGAAGCTCGCGCAGGCCATAAGCCCATGCTTTCAGACCTTCGTGAATCGGGCTCCATCGAGCAGGACGCCGACGTTGTAATGTTCCTCTACAGAGAGGCCTATTACGACGATAACGGCAAGGAAATAGAGGGCGGCGTTGACCAGACCAAGGCAAAGTGCATGGTAGCAAAGAACAGACACGGCGAAACAAAGGAAATAGACCTGCACTGGTCAGGTGCTACAACCTCCTTTACAGCCGCTAAAACGAGGTAAAAAATGCTCAGTAAAGTGCGTGAAGCAATTAAAAAATATAATATGCTTGACACAACGGAATGCGTCACTGTTGCCCTTTCGGGCGGTGCGGATTCCGTCGCACTGCTTTATGCGTTAAAATCACTGGGCTATGATGTGCGTGCTCTGCACGTAAACCACATGCTCCGAGGAGAAGAATCAGACCGTGACGAAGCCTTTGTAAGAGATATCTGCAAAAGAGAGGATATCCCCCTTGAGGTACACCGAGCGGATATTTCAAAAATGGCAAAGGAACGCTCTATAGGTCTTGAGGAATGCGGCAGAGAGGTGCGATATGAATTACTCTCGAAAGCCGCAGAAAAATACGGCGGAAAGATAGCAACTGCCCACACCCTCTCAGACAGCACCGAAACAGTGCTGCTTAATCTTGCAAGGGGCTGCGCTTTATCGGGGCTGACAGGCATACCGCCCGTTCGGGGTAATATAATCAGACCGCTGATACAGGTCACCCGTGAGCAGATAGAAGCCTACTGCGAAGAAAACGGATTATCCTTTGTCACCGATTCGAGTAATCTTTCCGATAACTACGCACGCAACAGAGTGCGGCATATAACAGTGCCGTCTCTTAAGACCATAAATCCTGCCGCCGAGCAGGCTTTCGGCAGAATGACAGAAATTGCAGAATCTGATGAAGACTTTATAAACCATGAGGTAACAAAAGCAATAACCAGATTCAGGAACGAAAAAGGCTATGCCCTGACAGCGCTGAAAACCATTCACAAAGCTATCCTGTCCCGAATCCTAATGAAGGAATACAGCGATATAACAGGCAGTGCATGTTCTTATCTTCACGTAATGCGAATGCTTGAGCTTATTGAGCGGGGCAGCGGAAGAGAAGAGCTGCCCTGTTCAGTCTTTGCAGTGATTCAAAAAGGGTATTTACGCCTTGAGAAAAAGCAAGACGTCTGCGGAGGATTTTTTGTTCCCGTCACTGTACCGTGCACAGTCCAGGTATGCGGAAAAACAGTTACCCTTGAAAAAATCACCATAAATACATATGAGAAAATAAAGAAAAATAACAGATACCTATTTAAAAACGCATTTGATTGTGATATAATATCATCTAACCTTGTCATAAGAAGCCGCCGTGCAGGGGACAAGCTGAAACAATCGGGTAGAGGAGTGACGAAGGAGCTTCGCCGCCTGATGAACGAAAAGGGTATTCCTGCTGAAAAAAGAGATGAAATATTGATTCTGGCAGATGACAGTGGTGTTATATGGGCACAGGAGTTCGGCGTTGACGAAAGATGCAGCGTAAGTGAAAAAACAGAAAATGTTGTGGTGATAGAAGTTGAAAATAGAAATCGATAAGACTAAAACCGCACTGAGCAGCACAACAATGGATAATGATATAGAATCCATTCTGCTCAACGAAAAGGAAATAGACGAGCTGGTCAGCAGACTGGGTGCGGAAATAAGCCGTGACTACGAGGGCAAAAATCTTCTGCTGGTGTGCATCCTCAAGGGCTCTGTGCTGACAATGGCAGACCTTATGAGAAAGATAACCATACCCTGCAGCATTGAGTTTATGGTAGTTTCAAGCTACGGCAGCGAGACAAAGTCCTCGGGTATAGTAAAGATAGTAAAGGATCTTGACTGTCCCCTTGAAAAGTATGATGTACTGCTGGTTGAGGATATTCTCGACTCGGGAAGAACACTTTCCTATCTCAAGGACTTCCTTGGCAGCCGTAATCCCAGAAGCCTTAAGATATGCACTCTTCTCGATAAACCCGCACACAGAGCAGAGGGTATAGATCTTACAGCGGACTACTTCGGCTGTGAGATACCTGACGGATTTGTAGTCGGCTACGGCCTTGACTATGATGAAAAATACAGAAATCTTCCATACATAGGTATTTTGAAGGAATCTGTCTACACTAAGTAATAAATAATTGGGGATAATAAAAAATGTCTGCCCAAAGTTAAGGAGTGGTAATATTGGACAATAAAAAGGGTATTCGCAATTTAATATTCGCACTTATCGTACCCATTGCAATAATTGCAGTGGTGCTGGCAATGACAAACAATGTCAAGAAGGATGAAACAAAGTATTCCGAAATACTCAAGTATTTCGACTATACACAGCCGGAATCAAGCACTGTTGAAAGCTGGAATTTTTCCCTTGAGACTGGTGCTCTGAAAATAGTTCTTCTTCCCGAAGAGGGTGCAGAAAAGGGCAAGGAGATAGATTACAAGGTGCCCAACATCGCCCTCTTTGAATCGGATTTTGACGAGCTGTTCAGAGAGTGCAGAGAAAGCGATTCCGATCACCCCATTCTGAAGGCTCCCTACGATATCGAGCCTCAGAAGGAGCCGAGCTGGATTGTAAGCTGGCTTCCCACCATTCTGCTCATCGGCATAATGATCCTGTTCTGGGTCGTGTTCATGCGCCGCATGAACAATGCAATGGGCGATAACAGCAAGACTATGAGCTTCGGCAAGGCAAAGTACAAGAAGGTGGACGATGAGAAGAAAAAGACCACTTTCAATGATGTTGCAGGTGCCGACGAAGAAAAGGAAGAGCTTTCTGAGATAGTTGAGTTCCTCAAGAATCCGAAGAAGTATAATGAGCTAGGTGCTCATATTCCCAAGGGCGTGCTGCTCGTAGGCCCTCCGGGTACAGGTAAGACTCTGCTTGCAAAGGCAGTAGCAGGTGAAGCAGGCGTTCCCTTCTTCTCAATTTCCGGTTCCGACTTTGTTGAAATGTTTGTCGGTGTCGGTGCGTCACGTGTCCGTGACCTGTTCGATCAGGCAAAGAAGAATTCTCCTGCTATCGTATTCATCGATGAGATAGACGCAGTCGGTCGTCACAGAGGCGCAGGTCTCGGCGGTGGACACGATGAGCGTGAACAGACCCTTAACCAGCTGTTGGTTGAGATGGACGGCTTCGGCGTAAATGAAGGCGTTATCATAATCGCAGCAACCAACCGTCCCGACATTCTTGACCCTGCACTTACTCGTCCCGGTCGTTTCGACCGTCAGGTAATGGTCGGCTATCCCGACATCAAGGGCAGAGAAGAGATACTCAAGGTCCATGCAAAGGGCAAGCCCCTTGCACCGGACGTAAACCTTGAGGACGTTGCAAAGGGTACAGCAGGCTTTACAGGTGCTGATCTTGAGAATCTTCTCAACGAAGCAGCACTTCTGGCAGCACGAAAGAATCTCAAGGCTATTACAAAGGAGCTTATTGACGAAGCAACCATCAAGGTAATAGCAGGTACCGAGAAGAAATCCAAGGTCATCACACCGAAGGAAAAGAAGCTCACAGCATATCATGAGGCAGGTCATGCAGTTGCAGCATACTTCTGCAAGAGTGACCCTGTTCATCAGATATCCATCATTCCCCGCGGTATGGCAGGCGGCTATACTATCCAGCTTCCCCAGGAAGATCGCTCCTACCGTATCCGCAGTGAGATGATAAACGACATCGTCGTACTGCTCGGCGGCCGTGTTGCAGAGGCACTTGTGCTTGACGATATCTCCACAGGTGCATCCAATGATATTGAGAGAGCTACCAAGATGGCACGTGAAATGGTCACCAAGTACGGCATGAGCGAAAAGCTCGGACCTATCGCATTCGGTTCCTCCGAAGGCTCTGAGGTTTTCCTTGGCAGAAGCATGGGTCAGGTCAAGGACTTCTCCGAGAATGTTGCTCAGCAGATTGACGAAGAGATAAAGTCCATCGTCATGAGCTGCTACAACAAGACCGCAGATATTCTCAAGACCAATATGGGCAAGCTGACAGAGGTCGCAGAAGCACTCATCAAGTCCGAAAAGATGGACGGCGACGAGTTCAAGAAAATCATGGAAAGAACCTCTTTCGACTTCTAAATAAAGCATAGACACCTCCGAGTTTCCTCGGAGGTGTTTTTACAAAAAAGAAAAAGTTTAGATCAATCCTTTTCAAAAAATTACAATTTCCAAAAACAGAATCT
>JAZSNZ010000360.1:0-11150 GCA_045536645.1 Acutalibacteraceae bacterium | reverse complement strand
GCTTTTGCTGTATCTCCTGCCGAAGAGGAAGATCAGTACACTGCCGAGGATATACAGATGATTGCAGACCTTTACGGAATCAGCTATGATGAGGTTCTCACTCAGCTCGGACTGACCGAAAACGATCTTGTCGAAAGCTCTGCAGCTTCCGATACGGATGTTGTTTATTCCTACACCGATCTGATTTCTTCTCTCAAACTCAACAAACACACCACTTCCTCTCATAAGATAAGCTACAAGCTCCCCGACGGCGGTGAGGTCTATTCCCTCAATGACGGTGAACTCAAGCTTTATAATTACGCAGGCGCCAGCAAGCAGGATCTGATGAACAACTACAACATTGTAGAAATTGCAGAGTATGCCAATGAACTTAACAATGCTGTCGTTTATTATCAGATAACTGCAGTTGAGGATACTGCCTACGGCAAATATATAGGCAACTACAAAAAGCTCGATGCAAATCAGCAGCAGGAACTGGTTGATCTTAAGGTCACCGAGGGATACAGCAAGGATAACACATACACCGTATTGAGAAACGGTAATGTTTATCTTGTCGCAAGAAAAGATGCCGACCAGGTAGCTGAGAGCGGTATCTGCACCACAGAAGTTGATATCTCAACCATTATAAACGGCACCATCTATAATGCTTATATCTACATCCAGCACGGCGGTACAGCAACAGATGCAGCGGTTGTCGACGATATTATCAATTCTTTCTCCGTCAAGGGTACTGCCAGCGCTGCTTCCTATACCAAAGCACTTGCAACGGCCGCTATATGCATTATTATCGTCCTCTTTATAATCATCGCATTCCTCATCTTCTTCATTATCCGTTTCAGTGTCTTCTCCAAGGCTTCCGGCAGCAGATTCAACATCATTGGCTTCAGTATGCCTAAAAAGGCATCTGCACCCGCCGCTGCTTCCAAGCACACCTTCCGTGCAGACACAGGCATTAAGGAATCCCTTGAAAATGACAGCGACAGCATAGAGTAATTAAATGTCATATAAACAAAGGAGGTCAGGCAGATGCCTGACCTCCTTTGTTTTACGGCGCAATATTGTAAAAGACTTAAGCTATGTAGATTTATTTCAATGCTCCAAGCACTGCGAATTATGCAGCATTGGGCATTACTCTTCTTCTGACTATAACCTGAGGAGTGCTTACCTTTCTTGCAGTTGCCCTGCGTGCAGCTCTTTTTCTTTTTATTACTTTGCACTCACGAATAAGCTGTGCTCTGTAAACAATCAGCAGAAGTCCGCAAAGCAAAACCTCGGCAACGGTCATGACAACGAGCCATGCATTGCCGAACGTCTGTACAGAAAATAACATAAACACGCCCAAAGCAATGCACATCTTGAAAATTCTGTTCGAAGTTTTGCCTTTCACCTTATAAACATGCCTTAAAACCATTGCGGATATAATAACAA
Organism: Acutalibacteraceae bacterium; assembly: GCA_045536645.1. Lineage (GTDB taxonomy): Bacteria > Bacillota > Clostridia > Oscillospirales > Acutalibacteraceae > JAISGQ01. The sequence goes on along the minus strand of JAZSNZ010000360.1, from coordinate 9,722 downwards.
ATAAACCGATTACGATATTCATATCTCCATCTCCTTCGATCAAGCAAGCATTTGTTCGTCTTACAATTCAGATTATAGCAGGTTTTTTTCAAAAATCAATAGGTTTTTTAAATTTTGTCCAATAATGGGCAACTTTTTTGAATAACTCCGTTTATTTGTGTACGATTAATGACACATCGGCGAACAAATCCGCTTATTTGCTCGAATTTTACGCAAAAATGCCGCTTTGCGTCTCTTTGCAAAGCGGCATTTTGTTTGTTTAAGTTTTATTCGTCAATTATTATTCCTTCCTCTTCCCCTTCTTCATATTCAAGAATATCTCCCGGCTGGCATTCCAGAACTCTGCAGATCGCATTGAGCGTGGAGAAGCGTATGGCCTTTGCTCTGTTATTCTTGAGTATAGACAGGTTTGAAAGAGTTATTCCCATTCGTGACGCAAGCTCCGATGCACTGATCTTTCGCTTCGCCATCATAACGTCGAGATTTACTATAATCGGCACTTACCTCATCCTCCCCTATATAGTCAGTTCGTTTTCTTCCTTGATCCTGATGGCCGTTGCAAAAAGATCTGCAAAAACCAGTGTTATGATCGAAAGGACCACGAAAATTACAAAGATCACTATAGGATATATGGAATCCATCGTGAATATGGGATATATGAAAATAAGCGCCAGTATAATGCTGAACAGGCTTATAAGACGAAGGTACAGTACATTGACCTTTTTGAAGGCTTTGCCCTTGGCTATATTGAACATCATAAGCAGGGAAAGGGTGAGCATTGAAAGAACAGGAATACCTGCTGCATACAGCACAGGCATTATCCTGTCGATTATCGCCTGGCGTACGGCAATATTTGCTCCCTGTACATAGATATCAACAACCTTCGGAAGCATTGCATATACTGCAATTCCAACAATAAGTGTAAAAATCAGAATAACAATTGCCACTACACTGCCGGCTGCCATTCTTTTCTCGTTTTTCACAAGCGGCACCTCCATCTTATGCTCTGAGAATAGTTTCTCCGTTTTTTAAATCATACTATTATAATGATAACACAACCATTTTTCGTGTCAAGAAAAATTTACTCAGTATATTCATCATCGGGGTTTACTGTCCAGATCACTTCTTTACCTCCGCCGATAAGAATGCTGTCTGCCGCCGTCATAGCAGTCAGCATGGAGTGATCCATATTATTATATCGGTGCTGACCGTTGCGTCCGATGCAGTACAGATTTTCCACCGAATCTGCGTATTCTCGTACCTTGCCAAGACTTCGGTAACTGCCGCTGTATGACGGATATGCTTTTTTCATACGTTCGCATCTTGCATTCCGCACACTTCCTCGCTCTATAAAACCTGTTTTTTCAAGCTCTAAAACTGCAAGACGTATAATTTCCTCGTCATTCATGCTCCACAACTCGTCACCTTCCGAGCAGAAATACTCTGTACCGATAAAAACACGGTTCTCTGCATCTCTGACCATGTACGGAGACCAGTTATTAAATATCTGAATCCTTCCCATACGCACACCAGGATCCTGCATATATATCCAGCAATCGGGCGGAATATCGTTAAGGGTCCTGTGCCGTGTGTGGTTTTTCAACCTGATATCCGACAGTTCGATTCCTACAGTTATAAAGTCGCGAAATTCAAGTCCTTCTGCAGTCATCTTCACATCATACGGTACTTCTTCCATTGCTTTTATAAGCTCCGGCAGAGGAATTGAAGAGATTACTATGTCCGCGGGATATTCTGTTCCCGATGCTGTAACCGATGTGATTTTTGAATCTTCTGCCGATATCTTGCTGACTTTTGATCCGAATATTATTTTTCCGCCTCGTTCTCTAATCTCCCTTTCACAGCATTCCCAGAACTGTCCCGGCCCGAATTTAGGGTACATGAATCTTTTTATAAGGGATTTATCCCCTGCTTTTCCTCTTGAGAACATATCACTTACCATACGCCATGCAGAAAGCCCTCTCACTCTCTGCTCCCCCCAGTCCGGAGGCAGTTTCGATGGGTGAATCCCCCACACCTTTTGCGTATAACTTTCAAAGAAAATGCTGTACAGTCTTTTTCCAAAGCGGTTTATATAGAAATCCTCAAGTGTTTCTTCTTTACGCCGTTTTATTTTTGCAGATACATACGAAAAACCTGCAGGTATTGCCTCCATTCCCATCATTTTAAGTGTGCTCATATCCACGGGATAATTATATAGTTTCCCACCACGGTATACTCTCGATACTCTGCGTCTGCTGAGCATCACCTCATCAGTAACTTCCGGATCTGCTCCGCCCTGTATCAAATCGGGTTCTGCACCTGTTTCCAGCTCATCCATTGCGGGTTTTCCCTGCCTTGGCATAATGCTTTCCCAGAACGCAAGCACCCTTGCAGATTTTGTATAAAAACGGTGTCCGCCTATATCCATTCGATTTCCGTTTGTTTTTACCGTTCTGGATATTCCTCCTACAATGGTGTCTGCCTCAAGAACAGTGACATTATATTCATCACTGCGGCGTAAAAGCTCGATCGCAGCAGTAAGACCTGCCGGCCCTGCTCCTATTATCACTGCATTTTTCACACCGCTCACCACCTTTTGTAATTCTCTTTTATTTTATCACAAGCTCACCTTTTTGCCTACAGTAAAAACAGAAAAAGCCGTCTGCTTTCGCAGACGGCTTATACATTACCTGTCAGTCAATCTGAACAACCTTTGCTTCGGGTGCATTGTTCTTGATGCTTGCAATACCCTTGAGGCAGCTTGCCTTGGACTTGTAGCTCTCGCCTGTTGCTATAATCTGACCGTTGGCAGCCTTAAGTCTGAATCGAACTTCGCCTGCCTTATCATTATAAACCTCATACTTGGGATGAGCAATCTTCTGAAAACCTTCAACAGTCTGATCCTCAACAGCAGCCTGACAATTCTTCTTTACGCTTTCAACGCCCTTCTGGCATGCATCGAGAGAAGTATAAGCCTCACTTGTTGCAATTACCTGACCGTTTCCCGCCTTAAGGTTAAACATATAGTTACCTTTTGCGGTTACCTTGATTTCAAATTTTCCTGCCATTTTATTTGTAACCTCCCAGCTATATTTCCCAATGTATATCTCATTGTAGCTTAATTTTAGCACAATAGCACAACAAGTTCAAGTTTTCAGCAAAAAAACAGGATTTTCGGCACAATGACGATTTTCATCTATAATGTTACGTACAGAATAGCTAACAACAGTATCGTGTTTGCCCCTGCCTTATACAGCAGAAAAAGTACAACCAGCAGAAGAATTGTTTCTTTTTCTGCTTCGGATATTATCTTTCTGCAGGAAAAATCAGAGGATTTTGAATGATTGCAGTATTGACAGTTCCTTCCCTCAACTCTGCGTTTTGCATCCTCTGCAAGTGCAAAAATATTACTCATTCTCCCTCGCCCTTTCCGATTACTTCGCCGAGCAGAGGCATTATTTTAGCAATTTTCAGAATGGATTGTGCTGTGTCAAGCTTCTCTCGACGCACTGCACTCATGTATGGCATCAGTGCTTTCAGAAGTCGTTCATCATCGGTTTCTTTATTTACCGTATCGACAAGCGGCATGACCTTAAGCAATATTTCGAAGATATCTCCTTCCATGCCTTTCTCTCCGTCTGCTGCACTGCCTCCTCCTAAAAATGTACCCAGCAGTTCATCAATCTCCGCCACATAATCCCCTCCTTTACTGTCTGCCTTTCCTGTTCATCCCCTCCATAATGGTTTTTGCCTGCGGCGTTGACAGTATTCGGGCAATATTGTCCTTGTCGCTGAGAACTGATATCAGTTTCTGTGCATCCTGCTCGCTCATCTCGGAAAGCAGCTTTTTAAGTCTTGGGTTCCCCTCCAGCATCGCTGATGTTTCCTCTGCAGTTTTCCCTATTGCAGCGGCAAGCTTTTCTGTTATTTCGTTTGTCATGGAATATTCCTCCGAATTATTTATTGTATTCCATTATATGAGTGATATAATGAATGTATGATAAAAAAGGAGATGTTTCGTCATGAGATTACTCGTTATTTCAGATTCGCACAGAAACACGGGTACCCTTCGGGATATTCTGAATATGCATTCCCCTGTTGCGGATATGATAATCCATCTCGGTGACGGCGAAGAAGAATACGATTCCCTTATTAAACCTCTGCCTGTTCGCTCCATATTCGTCTGCGGCAACTGTGATTTCTGTTCTTCTTATCCCGATACCAAAATTATTGAGTTTGCAGGCAAGAAGATTTTCTGTACTCACGGCCACAGATATGGAGTCAAGTTAGACCTGTCCACCCTCAAAGCGGCTGCCCGCAGTCAGGGAGCGGATATTGTCCTTTACGGGCATACTCATGTTGCCAACTCTTCATGTGAAGATGGTCTGTATATCGTAAATCCCGGCTCCCTCAGTTGGCGGAGAGATCGTCCTTCCTATGCCCTTATTGATATTCTGAGCGATGAAATAGTGCCAAACATACTCTATATCTGACATTTTTTTTGTTTTTTGTTCATTCGGTATTTACTTTTTGTTCATGGGGTGATAAAATAATTATAAGTATAAGTGGACGATTATGATTTGGAGGTGCCCCATGCTTGTTAAATGTATAGCTGTTCCTAAAGAACGGACCCCCAAAAAAGTCGAGGTAATCCTTACAAAGGCATTGCCTGAAAGGAAAAATGTTATCAGACTCAATGCACGTGTTGCTGAGCCTGTTGTTGCAGAGTACGAAAATATATTTGTCTCTGATATGACATTTGACGAAGCAAACGACAATCTCAACGGAATTATCCCTGTCGATGAATATTATGCCAGCGAGTCTGAAAGCGAAGCTTCCCATGAAAATGACATTGATGAGCTTACAGATATTTTCTTCGAAGAGGCAGATGATCTTGAGGCTGAAATAAGTTCCGCCGAGGCTTTCCCTGACAGCACTCCCTCTGCTGAGGATATCTCATCCATGATATCTGAGCTCAATTCTGATATTGATGCTATTGAATCTGATCTTCTGGAACAGATAGAGGGAATCAGTGACGATAATGTTTCCGACGAGAGCATTGTACAGCGTCACTTTATCCGTAATGACAGTGGCGAGCTTTACGAATCTGACTGTGTTGACGAGGCAGACGGACATGAGGTTGCCTGTTATGATAACGAAGGAAGACTCAAACGCGCATGCGGTGTTATACGCAAGGGTCAGTCCATTATCGCCCCTGAGTCTGATGACGATGTCTTCGGCATGGCCGCCGCAGATATGTTCTCTGCATCCGAAGATTGATTTTAAGCCGCAGGTTTTATCCTGCGGCTTTCCTTTTATTAATTTTTTCTTATTCTTATTGTATTCGATATTCAATTGTGGTAAATTAATACCATACCGATTTCGGAGGTTTTATTATGCTTAAGCTTAAATCAACACGGCATCTGCTGCTTGGAATATTTGATTTTATTGTTATCGAAGTTGTTATATACGGTCTTACCGACTGGGTATATGACGGTTACCCTGCATGGGTCCCATACTCAATAATGATCTTCTTTCTCATCATGGCATCCATCAGATTCTATAAATTTTCTGCCAATCTGAAAAAGAGTAATTCTGTTGATTCTCATAACCTTGAAAATCTTTTCGGTGATGACCGCTCAGAGGACCAGTCAGGCGAGGCGGATTCAAAGGGATTTCACAGACGTGGAACTCGCAGATAACGTTAAAATAAGCCGCTGTATAAAGGCGGGTGCCCATAAAACAGTTTCAGTCCCGGCAGTATTGTCTGCCTGGGCTGTTCTTGTATCTATTGCATATGATAGAATGCAGGAAACAGACCGACAAAATTGAATTTGACGAACAATTTTGTCAGAGTTAGAGAAAACTACCCCTCAGTCACCATGCGGTGACAGCTCCCCTGACAAGGGGAGCCATGGATGCTTGTAAATAGCAGATCCCAATTTGTTGAAAGGTTTTAAGAGACTCTTCTGCGTTATATGCGGTTTTACACCGCATCAAAACCTCCATTTACACAGGGGAAGCTTTCCCGAATCCGATACACATTGCAAAATCCGACCTATGATAGTAACCATAGGTCGGATTAACTGTCTTCTGAAGTCCTGCACGGATACAGTGGCTTTATATTTTAAAAGGGAGAAATTTCCGATTGAAATTTCTCCCTTTTCTTCATTTATCTTTTTATTGTCTTTGCAGGTCTTCGATAATAGACCTTTACCTTTGCAGGAGTCTTTACTCTGCTTTCCACTGTTACTCTCTTGGGAACAGCAGGTACTGCCTTGGGTTCTTCATCGTAAGGAATGAAGGACGCTCTACCCATCTGAAGAGTACTGCCGCCTGCTGTTACCATGCTGTCGCCGATATACATGGGCTCATCGGAGACGATCTCCTGTGCGCTCTCGTTGTATATCTCCTCGGGCACTGTCTCATATGCAGGCTCGATTGCGATAACATCCGACTCTATGGTCTCTATTTCTCCGTAGTTTTCGTCCACAGAAAAGCCGATCTTAGGCTCTGCTGTAACAACTTCAGTCTGAACCTCTTCCTGCTCCTCTGCTTCATGGTAAGGAGTCTCATTGAGGAGTCTGTTTGCCTCACCAATGGAGCTCTTTGTGGAATCAAAGGGAGAGGGATTGGACTTGCGAACTTCTATAGAACCGCTTTCCTTTACCACCTTGGAGGTATCGGAAAGGAATTTTGCGCTGTAGGGACCAAGAACGGGCACAGAATAACCCTTGCCGCCTGCATAGTCAACCTCGCCTGCTCTCATGGAGAGGAGACGCTCGACCTCAGCATTGATATCGGTGGATCCTGCGCCGGGCTGGAGACCGTTATCGTGCTTTACTGCAACCAGCTTGTGGACTGCACCTGTAAGGGTAGCATCGATTCTGTCCAGTCTGTCCTGAAGATCGTCCATTGCGTTATTGAGCTCGATTCTGACTGCGGACATGCTGGCGCGGATGTTTGCAACTTCCTTTGCAGCGTCGCCTGCGATCATGGTAACCTGCTCCTGATTATCGACAGCTCGCTGGAACAGTCTGTCTGTAGCGCGCTTGGTAACAGACATGATGGAAGAAACCGAGTTCTGAAGCTCAGTAAATTCCCTCTCACGCATTGCATACTCACGGTCGCGCACACGCAGCTGATCGCAGGTGGCCTGCAGTGTATTACGCTCTGCATTGCCTGCTTCGATAGTCATACGTAAATTGTCCGATGTGGACTGTGCTATCTGCAGATTCTGTTCAAGCTGTACTATCTGTGCGCTCATTGATGTGACGGAACCGGAAAGTCTGTCGCGCTCAGTTACAACCGCAGACTTTTCTCCTGCAAGAGTATCAAGCTGAGTTTTCATGCTTTCCTGGTCATGCATCATTACGTCAACCTGGCCAAGTAAGTTAATAAGCTCTTCATCTACTGCTGAACGCTTGTAGCCAAGCAACGCCTTCTTGAAACGTTTTCCCTGTACATACTCCATCGAATCTGCCCCCTTTCATGGTAATATCGCATCGTTACGCCAATGCTTACAATATACTCATTATCATTACAACAGAAATTGTAACATATTATGTTGAGTTACGCAATAGTAATTTTACAATTTGTTCAATTTTTAATAATTCGTAAAAAATAATTATGTCAACATATGGGTTTTGCACAAATTTGTGCGTTATATCAGCCGTTCTCGCCTTTTGTACGGCTTTTTTTGTGCGCTTGTACAAGTAACTTTTTTCTCTGTTTTTTAATATATATGATATAAATACTACATTTATGATAAAAAAGAAACTCACGGCCGATATATCAGCCGTGAGTTTTATGTCAAATCTGGAAATTATTTTCCGGGATTACGCTTAAAAAGATTCATGAGGTTAATAAATTCTTCATCTTCGGAATCCTCATCGTCAACAACAGAAGATGTTGCCGCTGCAACAGGTGCATCCTCCGCAACTGCTGCAGGACGCTCTGCAGCTGCAGCTGCTACTACAGAGGGTGCAGAACCATCGGTAGAGAATCCTGTTGCAATAACGGTTACGATCATCTCATCATCAAGGTTATCATCCTGTGCAAAACCCCAGATGATGGTTGCATCGGGATGGGCTGCTTTGGTGATCATAGTTGCTGCAAGGTCGATATCATCAAGGTCGATATCGCTGGAAGCGGTAAAGTTGATGATAACACCGCGAGCACCGTTGATGGAGGTCTCAAGCAGCGGGCTGGATACTGCTGCATGTGCGGAAAGGGATGCCTTCTCCTTGCCTGCTGCACGGCCGATACCCATGTGAGCATAGCCTGCGTCCTTCATGATGGTGGTGACGTCTGCAAAGTCGAGGTTGACGACACCGGTATGCATGATAAGGTCGGAAATGGACTGAACGCCCTGACGCAGAACATCGTCTGCTACAGAGAACGCGTTGATAAGTGTGATCTTCTGCTCAGAGACCATTTTGAGTCTCTCGTTGGGAATAACGACCAGGGAGTCTACGTGCTCGCGAAGTGCTGCAATACCGCTCTCAGCCTGCTCCATGCGGCGTCTTCCCTCGAATGCAAAGGGCTTTGTGACGATACCGATAGTGAGTATGCCCATTTCCTTTGCTATTTCAGCGATTACGGGTGCTGCACCTGTACCTGTGCCGCCGCCCATGCCTGCTGTAATAAAGCACATATCTGTGCCCTTGAGTGCTGCTTCGATATCCTCTCTGCTCTCCTCAGCTGCTCTCTGACCCTTGGAAGGATCGGAGCCTGCACCCTTGCCGCGAGTGATCTTATCGCCTATCTGGATCTTATGGGTTGCCTGAGAACTCATAAGAGCCTGCAGATCGGTGTTTACAGAAATGAACTCAACGCTTGTCACACCCATCTGTACCATGCGGTTTACTGCGTTTCCGCCGCCGCCGCCAACGCCGATGACCTTAATCTGCACCAGTCTGTCCATATCAGTATCATAAGTAAATGACATTTGTAATCCCCCTCGGATCTTTTAATTCCTTTATTTTATGCGCCGCCATATTATGGCTGTAATATTCCTACTTGATATACTAACACGTCAGGTTCAAAAATGCAATGCACAATATATGAATTTTTCTACATTTTGTAATTTATTTTTTCAGATGCCCAAGATAACGTGTTTTTATTTTGACCCTTTCAGCAGATATTCGGGAGTAAAATACCCTTTCTGAGGATTTGAGACATCAACTCTGCCCGAATCATACTCCGAAAGCTTGTTATGGATTATGTCAGCGGCAAGTATGATCTTTGTTTCAAGATCCGCACCTGAGCCTAGCTTTATCATAAGTCTGTTATCGTAGTATGAATAAAGATTTCCTGCTGACAGGTCGATCTTCGTAGGAGGAAGCTCATATTTTTTCAGAAGTTCTATAAGATTTCTCAGAGTGGCTATAGCAGTTTCGTCCTCCAGCACTATATATGCTCCCGGCTGTGCTCCTTCGGAAATAACAAGACCGATTATTTCGGGCAGTTTTGTCTCGTCTATGAAAGATGAATGGTCATTTCTGCCAAAAGAGACAGGCGCGTCTGTACCTGACAGGTCTGTTTCAGAAGAAATCTCCCCTATGTCGGCATCTGATACCTGCTGTGCATCAGTATCGGACATCGTGGTCTCATAATAAGGCTCCAGTCTTTCAAGGGACTTACCCTCACTGCTGACAATCAGTCTCTCACCTATACCGAGAGTTATGACTCCTGCAGGCTAAGTCGGAGGCCAAGCGGTC
>JAZSNZ010000257.1:0-11392 GCA_045536645.1 Acutalibacteraceae bacterium | reverse complement strand
CCGCTTGGCCTCCGACTTGGAGGTATTTAAGGGCATCTCTGCCCTCTCTTGTATAAAGCTGTTCGTAGAAAAACAGCGCCGCCGCTCTGTTCTGCTCGAACACTCTGCGGCGGATATTTATCCGCCCTGTGTCCATGCCGTCCTCGGGTACGGTCATTCCTGCCTTGTCCGCAAGGAATTTGACCGCCTCCATAAAGTCCAGATTTTCAACCTGCTCTATGAAGGAAATTACGTCTCCGCCCTTCTGACAGCCGAAGCAGTAATATGAATTGCTGTCGGTATAAATATAAAATGACGGTGTTTTTTCGGAGTGAAACGGGCAAAGCCCCTGAAGCATTCTGCCCGAACGTTTTAAGTTTATGTATCGGCTTGCTATCTCGCCAAGGTCGCTTCGCTCTGAAAGCTCCCTTTTGAAATCGTCGGGTATTGCCAAGGCCTCTGCCTCCTTTCCGATGGATACGAAGTCGCTCTTTCGAGCGACACAAGGCACCCCCGGCGAGGGTGCCTTACGCAAAACAGTCCACCGGACTGTTTTGCTATCCTCCTGCGCTGTTTTTGAATAAAAGAAATTTCGCTTTCTGCGGAAAGCGATTCAAGGACTTTGCCCTTGAAAATCCCACCAAAGGGGCATAGCCCCCTTTGGAAACCCTTTTTATTTATCCCAGCCTTTGGGGATAAACATGCGGTTGAATTCGCTTATTGCAAAGCCGTCTGTCATGCCTGCTATATAATCGAGTACGGCTCGCTCAACGCTCGATTCTTCTATTATAGGAGCAAATTCATCGGGAATAAGCTCAGGATTATTCATATAGGTACTGAAAAGGGTCTTTACAAGCATCTCTGCTCTGCCCTCTTCCTTCTTTGCCACGGGATTTTTATATACCGATTCGTACATGAAATCGTGCAGGTGCAGAAACGCCGCCCACACGTCTTCCCGCATTCTTATCACTCCGTTTGCGCTGTTTTCGATAACGGAGTTTATCATGGTATCTATACGCACCGAATGGCGGTTTCCTATGACATCGCTTATATCGGAGGGAATGTCCGATTCTTTGAGTATCTTTGCTCTGATGCTGTCGTCAATATCATGGTTTAAGTAAGCTATTCTGTCGGCAAGTCTTACTATTCTGCCCTCGGGAGTAAAGGCCTCTTTGCCCTTTGTATGGCAGAGTATACCATCGCGGACTTCTTTTGTAAGGTTCAAACCTTTGCCGTCGCCTGCAAGCCTTTCGACCACTCGAACAGACTGCTCGTAGTGGGTAAAACCGCAGGAGGAGATATCGTTGAGAGCCCGCTCGCCTGCGTGACCGAAAGGGGTATGTCCCAGGTCATGACCGAGGGCTATGGCCTCCACAAGGTCTTCGTTTAAGCGCAGCGCTCTGGCTATTGTGCGCCCTATCTGCGCTACCTCAAAGGTATGGGTCAGTCGGGTCCTGTAATGATCGCCCGACGGGGATAAGTAAACCTGAGTTTTATGCTTGAGGCGTCTGAAAGCCTTGCTGTGGATTATCCTGTCACGGTCCCGCTGGAACACTGTGCGGATGTCGCACTGGGGTTCATCAATCTCCCTGCCGAAGCTCTGATCGGCAAAGGTCGCCGCATCGCAGAATATCAGATGCTCATTCTTCTCTGTTCTTTCACGAATTGTCATTATCCCGCCCCCTTTTTTGTTCTCTATTAATTATATACGCATTAAAAGGCGAAATCCCTTTATTTTTTTGAAAAAAATTTTTAAATTTTAAAAAATTCACAATCTCCGCAGACAACCGACACCTTTCCGAGGGTTGCGTCTGCCAGCTTTTTCTCAAACTGAGGGAGATTTTCAGGTGCAATATGAAACGCTATGTCAACCTCTGCGCCGAACTGAGTATCATCTATTATACCCTCGTTTTCAGGTATAAGTGACGAAATTCGTCCGTACTGCTCGTAATTGCAGGTAAGGGTGCAGTTCAAGCACTCTCGCATTATCTGCATTTCTGCGGCAGAAAGCGCAAGGGAGGCGGCATGGGAATAGGCACGCACAAGTCCCCCTGTGCCAAGCAGTATTCCGCCGAAATAACGGGTGACAACTATGACAGCGTCCACAACACCGCTCTTTGTCAGCACCGAGAGAACGGGCTGGCCTGCAGTACCTGAGGGTTCGCCGTCGTCGGAATAGCGGCTCTGATTGTTTGCTCTGAGATTGTAGGCATAGACATTATGCCTTGCGTCCCAGTGCTTTGACCTTATGGAGTTTATAAACTCCACCGCCTCTTCTTCCGTTGTCACGTGCTTTATATAGCCGATGAAGCGGCTTCGTTTTTCAACGAACTCTTCCTCGGCATCGTGCTTTATTGTTACATATTCCGCCATTTTATCTCACCTCCGAAAACGACAAATAAGGCGGTGCATTGCACACCGCCTTTGCCGGTCTTCAAAATATTAGTCGAGATTGAAGCGCTTCTTGAATCTGTCTACACGACCGCCGGTATCAACCAGCTTCTGCTTACCCGTGAAGTACGGGTGGCACTTGGAGCAGATTTCAACGCGGATGTTCTTCTTTGTAGAGCAGGTGTTGATGACATTACCGCATGCACAGGTAATGGTGGTCTCCTCGTATTTGGGATGCAGTCCTTCCTTCATTCCAGTCACCTCTTTCGTTGATGTATCAAACGCTAATTGAGTATAATACATGTTATCGGAAATTGCAAGTGTTTTTTTGATTTTATATTTTTTATCCCGAAAAAATATTTTTTCAGCGCGGAATCTCTATAAACCGCGACAGGGTAAATGACCATATGCACAGCCGCTCGACTTCCTTTTCCATTACCTGCTCCATTGCCGCGGCATAAAGCCTGAGCTGGTCGGCGTAGGCTTCGATGAACTTGCTTTCATCATACATTCTGTCGCTTTTATAATCGATTATGGCTATGCTGTTTTCAAATTCCAGCACGCAATCGCAGGCGCCTTCGATAACGATGGCTTCGTCGGTATCCTTATCTGTAAAAAGATAATGGTATTCTTTCGGAAGTATAGCAGAGAAGGTCTGCTCACGGAGTATTTCTGCAGCTCTCAGCATCATTTCTCCACCCTCGCCCTCGAAAAAGGCGTGGAGCTGTTTTTCATCGAGCACCTTCATTTCTTCCTTCGTGAATGTTCCGTTCTGAGAAAGCCGTTTTATCTCTTTTCCGATATCCTTTGCTGCTGCCTTGCAGTCGGCTTTTTCCATAAAGCGGTGCAGAACTGTTCCCCGATGGGTTGCGCTGATGCCCTTTTCTTCGAGGAAAGCAGGACGGCTTGAGGCGATTGCTCTGTCTGCCTCGAATCTGTGCAGGCTTGATGCCGTTACCTTGGCGGGAATGCCCTCGAGCACAGCCCCCTCATACTGCCAGTTAAGCCTTCTTTCTATTTCGGAAAGAAGCGATTCATCTGTTTCAGCAGTTTTTTCAATTATTTCTGCCGTTTCCACTGCCATCTGCCGCTGTTCTTCTTCCGAATATACCTTTATGAGAAATTCACCCTGACTGTCGGGAGATATTATCTCGTCCATTCCGATGAGCTTTCGAAGCGCTTCGCCGTCACGATGTCTGATGGCGCAGGAGGTTATCCATGTGCCGTAATCACGCAGGCAGAGCATAGCATAGGGGTCTGTCATGCCGTTTTTCTGAGTCATCTGTGCCGAGCGAAGCACCATTTTCTCAGTGTTCTTGTAGGTGCCTACAAGTATGAGCTTTTCCTTTGCTCTTGTCAGGGCAACATACAGCTTTCTTACGTCCTCTGCAACCTCTTCCATGCTGTTTGATGCGTAGGCCGCTGCACGGGGGAGTGTTTCGTTGAGCGTAAGAGTATTATCGCCGACTCTTTTAAGGCCTACGCCGAGAGTCTGGGAAAATTCCACATCGCTTCGTCTGTGCTTCTGCTCTGCACCCAGTCCGCACACGATGCAGACGGGGAATTCAAGTCCCTTGGATTTATGTATGGTCATCATTCTGACCACGTCTGCGTTTTTCATGGATGCTGAGGCAGGTGTCATATCGCCCTCCTGCTCAGCTATTCTGTCAACAAAGCGGATAAAAGCACCTATTCCTCTGTTTCCCGATTCCTCACAGCCCTCAGCATAGGAGATGAGCAGCTCAAGATTTGCCTTTCTCATTTCGCCGTCAGGCATGGAGAGCACTGCGCCCATGTAGCCTGTCTGACTGAGCATTTCGCCAATCACTCTGTCAGAGGGCGCTGTTGCCGCCATGCTGCGAAGCTTGGAAAGCAGGCTCAAGAATTTTTCACACTTTTTGTTTCCCTCTTCTGATGCCCTGCACAGAGCATTGTAGAAATTGCCCTTGGGCAGTGCAAGTCTTACCCTTGCAAGGTCATCGGCATCAAAGCCCACCATGGGTGAACAGAGCACATTGAGCAGTGCAATTTCCTGCAGGGGGTTATCGATTATCCTCAGGAATGAAAGTGCGGTCTGCACCTCATGCCGCTCGAGAAAGCCTGTTTCATCAGACAGCAGACAACCTATGCCCACCTTTTCAAGCTCACGGGCAACTATCGCTCCGTAATGTCCCTTTACCTGTGCTCTCAGAATACAGAAATCACGTGGCAAGGCGTGGCGCATACACTTTTTGTCTTTGTCGTACACCTCGAAGCCTTCGTCTATCATCTGCCTTATCTTTGAGGCTATGAACTTTGCTTCGGTGGAGTCGGTCTTGTATTCGTCCTCGTCATTGAGAACGCTCAACAGATGCAGCTCGCTCTGTTTGTTCTGCGCTTCGGGGTAGTCTGCCTTGGGGTCGAGCTGTTGGGTTTTATAATCAACTCCGCCGCACTGCGGTGTCATGAGGGAACGGAAAATAAAGTTTACAGTATCCGTTACCTCTCTGCGGCTTCGGTAGTTCTGTGCAAGAGTTATCCTTGCAGGGTACTGCGGTTTTTCTTCGTCAAAATCTGTATATCGGTTGAATCTGTCGGTAAAAAGTCCGCTGACTGCTCGGCGAAAACGATAGATGCTCTGCTTTACGTCACCGACTATAAACAGGTTGCTTTCCCTGTTGTCTATCTTTTCACCCTCTTCATGAGCCACCGCTCGGAATATCATATCCTGCACCGCACTTGTGTCCTGATATTCATCCAGCAGTATTTCATCAAAGCGCTCTCTGACATCGAGAGCTGCAGGAGTTCTGTACAGTCCGTCCTCTCGACTTTCAACAAGAAGCTCCACTGCCAGGTGCTCAAGGTCTCCGAAGTGGAGCACGTTTTTCTCTCTTTTGAGCTTTGTCATAAGGGAGAGATAGTCCTGAGTCATGCTGCACAGTGTCTCCATTACAGGGCGAAGATATTCCATATCCCTTTCCTGCTCTGAAACCTCACAGCACATGGCCGCTTTCGCTTTTTCCATCAGCTTGCCTGCAAGCTCCAGCATACAGTCGACAGCCTCCACCGCTTCTGCGTTCTCTATCTTGTTTCTGCCCTTGCCCCTGAGTCTGAAGCACGATATTGTTCTGAACACTTCGTCATAGTTATCCTTTGATGACTCGATATGCTCTTTCATATCTGCAAGATTTTCAAATATGGCGGAGAACTTTTTGCTCACGTCCTCCAAGTCACAGGCAAGGTTCTCTGCCCTTTTTATTATGGCAAAGGCATTTTCTATCATACTGCCTGCAAGCGCCATGGCACTCTCCCGCCAGATTGAGCCGTCGCTTCGATACATCTCACGCACTGACTCTACGCACTGAGCGGGAAAGGGCGATGCCTCGGCATAAAGAGCAAATGCCTTGAGGGTTTCCGTAAGCTTTGTGTCGTCTCTCTTGCCTGCGAGGATTTTTGCAAGACGCAAAAATCCTTCGTCCGATTTTTTGTAATATTCCTCCGCTATCTGCTGTGCCGCCGCTTCGCTGAGGAGCTGTATTTCGTTATCATCGGCTATGCGAAAATCGGGGGCAACGCCGAGGGTATGGAAATTTTCACGCACCAGTCTTCCGCAGAAGGAGTGCATGGTGCATATCTGGGCACTCTGCAGAAGCAGTCTCTGCCTTTGCAGGTGGAGAGAGCCGGGATTGCGCGACAGCTGCTCGTCAAGCTTTGCTGCAATTCGCTCTTTCATCTCGTTTGCTGCGGCATTTGAGAAGGTGACGATAAGCAGTCTGTCGGCATCGGTGTATCTGCCGTTTTCGTCAATTTCCAGCATTTCGATAACTCGCTGGCTGAGTACCGCTGTCTTGCCCGAGCCTGCCGCTGCGGACACAAGAACCGTTCCCTCTCGTGCGTTTATCGCCATCTGCTGTTCTCTGTTCCATTTCACATCAGCCATCGTCTCTCTCCTCCTCTCCGAGCAGTATCGCTCTTAATCTTTCTTCGGAGTACTTTTCTATTTCACGTCCCGAAAGTCTTGCGTCTTCCACTGCACAGGCATTTTTCATGTCGCAGTAGGAGCAGACTTCCATTTCACCGTATACAGGCTTCGGCGCAACCAGTCCCTCGTGCAGTGCATTACCCATTTCGGCAAGGAGCTTTCTTGTGTAACCACAGAGCGCTACAAACTCCTCGTGGCTCATTATGTGACTTGCACGCTTGTCAAATTTGCCTGTGGAGGTGAGCTTTGCAGGCACAAAATTGCCCTTTGCTCCTTCCTCCATGGCTCGCACCACATCTTCGTCCGCTACCAGCTGTCCGCCCATTTTAAGCTGGCTTATTCTCTGGGAGAACTCATTGCTGTCTCCCCTTTCGGCGTCCTTGAGCCGGAAGGAAGCAGGGAAATAGAGAGCTCCTGCAGGCTTGTAGTCTGCAAAGCGTCTGCTGCTGAGAAGAGCATCAAAATACATGAACATCTGCATATCGATGCCCTGTACCACCTTATCGGGAGAGAATTTCTTGACACCTGTCTTGTAGTCGATTATTCTGATGTACTTCTGCATTCCCACCAGCGCTTCGTCCACTCGGTCGATAAGGCCCGATACTCGCAGTGTTCCGTCATTAAGCTTTATTTCAGGGTACGGAAGCTCGGCAGAGCCCACAAAAAGCTCCATGGCATCGGGAATGGGGCGGAAGGAGCCGACCTCAAACTCAGCGCCGATATATATGATTATCTGCTCAACGGAATCTGCAAGGTTACGAAGGAGCTGCATAAAACGGGGGGATTTGTCCGCCTTGCCGCCCATGTTTTCTTCGAGGTAGACATCGATAAGGCGGTCTATCTCAGGTCTGAGCTTTTCGCTTCTTGAAAATTCCGTCATGTCGTGGGTATGGTCTCTTAATATGTTTTCAAGTATGTAATGCACCACGGTGCCGTAGGACATGGCATCGATTTTTGCCTTGCGCCTCGGCTTTACACTGAGTCCATAATCGCAGAAGAATTTGAACGGACATCTGAAATAATCGTCCGCTCGGCTCTGGGACATTCTTATATTCTTTCCGAAAAGGGCTTTGGAAAGCTCCTTTTCACGGATGTTGAAATATCTGCCGTCCTTTGCTCTCTGCAGAGTGCGAAGCTTGTCGGCGTATTCTTCGTGTCCTTCAATGACTTTTTTAAGAGACGCGGCAAGGGCAGTCTTTTCTCCTGCCTTTGCGCTGAGTGCAAAGGCAGCATCCGCACCCTCTATCTGCTCCATGGTAAGCTCATCGCTGTACCCGGTCTGTCGGCAGGAGGGCAGCAGGCGCTTTGTCTCGCTGATAAGCTCAGAGGGGGACTGCGCCGAATTCCCTGCTGTTTTTGGGTGTGTTATGTATAACCGCTCAAAGGGTGTGCACATGGCCATGTAGGACAGGAGTCTCTCTTCAAGTGCCTGCTCGCCTGAGGGCTCTGCCACCTCTATGCCCATCTCCATGAGCTGTTTGCGCTCGGAATCGGTGAACACACCCGATGACCTGGCTTCTTTCGGGAAACTGCCCTGAGATGCGCCGAGTATGAATGTAGCCCGAGGCTCGCTGGTTCTCACTCTGTCTGCTGCTCCGAAGGTGACTTCGTCGAGTCCCTGGGGAATCTGTCCCACTGTCACAGAGCTTATCATAAGAGACAGCATATCGGTAAATTCGTCAAGAGGCAATTTCTTTTCTCCTTCAATGCAGGCCATCCTGTCGAGGATATTCATCAGGACGTCCCACACCTGCTGCTGTATCTGGGAATCCTGGTGGGATAGTTCTTCGCAGAGGGATATCATGCACTGAGCTGTGCCTGCACCCTCGAGCAGCTCATATATATACTGCGCTCTTTCCCTGCCGCTTGATTCTTTCATTTTCTCGCAGAAGGGCACAAGAAGAGTGCAGATGCGGCGTCTGACGGTATTTATTCTCTCAAGCCGCTGTGCGCCTTCTTCCGTTATCTGACCATCAAGTCCGTCGGGATTTGATGTAAATTCGCTCTTCCAACGTTCTCCCGACAGCTCCCACACAAGGGCATATTCCTCGCACAAAGCGATGTCTTCTGCCGAAACGCCGTCTATCATGCCTGTTTTTAGAAGTGTGAGTATATTTTCGCTCTGCCATTTTCCTCTGCAGAGTGTAATGGCATTTGAAACAAAACGCACCGCAGGGGAATATTCGACAGACATTCTTCTGACAAAAAACAGGGGTATACCCTGTTCTGCCGCCGCTTCACGGACACTTCTCATATAACTGCTCTCGTCTCGCACCAGAACAGCTATATCTTTGCATCGGTAGTTTTCCTCTCTCAGCAGGCGGCGTATCTCTCTGAATGCAAAATCCGCTTCGTCACGGGGATTGGCAGCTTCGTAAATATGTACACTGTCGGCTTTTTCGGTTATGGGTGTTTCTCTGAAAGAGAACAGACCGCTTTCGATTTTGGAAAGTGCGGCATTTTTAAATCTTCTGCCGCCACCAAGTATGACCGGGACTTTTACCGGCACATTCCTGCGCTTTGCAAGATCGATGAGCTTCTGTGCCGTCTTTTTTACCGGTGAAAACAGACCCATTCCCTTTTCGTGGTCTGACAGCGAATCGGCGCAGAGGGTTATGATGCATTCCTCTGCCTGCGCCATAATTGCGGAAATAACCTTCAGCTCCTGCCCTGTAAAGCCTCTGAAGCAATCAATAATGACTGTTTTACCCTCGTAATATCGGGTATCCTCCAGCTTTTCGGCGTATCGGCTCAGCATATCGAGATCGTCAAAGCCCGACTGTGCTACTATCCTGTCGTACTCAGCACACACCAGTGCAAGCTCGGAAAGCTTCATGGACAGCACCTTTGTCGGTGCAAGTCTTGCTGTTTTTTCAAGCTGTGCAGGCTCTACGGCAAAGAGCTTGAGCTCCTTTACGGCATCGAGCAGATGAGACACGAAATCTATATTTTTTCTTTTTCTTGAGTAAAGCTCAAGGTAATCTTCTATGTTGTTCAATGCTGCGTACATAGCCGCCGCCTTACCGCAGTCATCTATTCTGGCACTGCCTTTTTCAGACTGCTTTTCGGCAAGTCGTGTAAAGCTGCTGACTTCCACTCTCCTCGCCTTGGACGCACCGAGAGCCAGCAATATTGCGCGCTCTGAGCGGAAGGAATACTGCTCAGGCACTATAAACACTGCCTTTTTGCCTGTTTCCGCCGCTTCTATCGCACGTCTGTAGGCCTCATAGGTTTTGCCCGAGCCTGCTCTTCCCAAGATAAGCTGTAACATTTTCCCACCCCGAGTGAATTTAATGAATCTATTTTAACAGATGGGATGGGTAAAAACAATCTCATCGGATAAGCTTTTGAAAAAGCTCCACAAGATAGAATTTTATCTCATAATCGCCCTGTGTGATGTTTGACTGCTCCTCTGTCAGTACCATTTCAAGCTCGTCGCCCTCGGCGGCAGGCAGGCAAAGCTGAGGAAACATCACGCACCACCAGTTTTTGCCTTCTCCCCTGCCGATGTACACGTTCACTGCCTCGTAACTGCCTGCAGGGAGAGTTATTTCGCCGTAGTGACGGGTATCAAACCACGCTTTGCCGATTTCTACCTTTACATCGTAGTCAAAGCCCTGCTTCTGTATTTCGTCTCTTGCGGCTGCTTCGAGATATGGGATTTTTTTGATAGCGGCGGTCTCTGCCTCTTCCTTTGTATGAGCATTTCTGAAAAGCTGTTCGGATTCTGCAAGCAGGCGGTCGCGAACCTTCAGCTTTAACTGCTGGTCTTCCTCAGAATCGGAATTTGCAAGCACGTGCATTCGAAGCACGCTCTGACGAATCTCACTGCACTCGCCCTCAAAGGACGCAAAGGAGAGGAGAAGGGTGAAGATGAGTGCCAGAAGCATTGATAATTCAAGTCTTTTCATATTATGTACAAGCCCTTTCTTTTCTGAGAGGCTCGATGTTTTGCACCTTTGGGGCGAAACTCGATGTTTTAAAGACTTGTCTTTAAAACAAAACCTCCATTCAACTTTCGCAGAAAGTATGGACGGAGGTTTTTTATTTTATTCAGATAATTTCACAGCCCACAGAAACGGGTGTTGAAATAAACGTTTCGCAGTCTGCAAATTCGGCATCGCAGAGGGCTTTTTCGGCATCAGCTTTATCTGTGAATATTCCGAAAACCGCCGAGCCGCTGCCTGTCATTATAGAGCCCAAAGCGCCGTATTTTATAAGCGTGTTCTTGATTGCATTGGTCTTTTCGGTGCCTGTTGCCTGCTCGAAAACGTTTCTCATTTCCTTTGAAAGAGCTGTTAGGTCGCCGTTTTCAAGAGCGGCAACGGCCGCCTTGTTGTCGGGGCGTACGAGGTTTTCGCAGGAATCGACGAGGGCATAGGCATTGGCAGTTGAGATGTTCTCGTTCGGCTTGACTATGGCGATAAAACAGTCGGGCATTTTTGGCATTTCGGCAAGCTTTTCGCCGATGCCCGATGCAAGACGCGTACCGCCCAACAGACAGAAAGGAACATCTGCGCCGACCTTCTGGGCGATTTCAAGGAGTTTTTCGGTGGTCAGAGGATGCTCAAAAAGCTCACTGAGTGCAAAAAGCACTCCTGCGGCATCTGCACTGCCTCCTGCCATGCCGGCCTGCATGGGAATGACCTTTTCTATTGTTATCTCGACTCCGCAATCAAGCTCTGCCGCCTCAAAAAAAAGCTTCGCAGCTTTATAAGCGGTGTTCTTTTCGTTGAGGGGAACGCCCACCTTATCGCAAAGGAGAGTTATGCCGCCCTCGGTTTTGCGCACAGTTACGGTATCGGCAAGAGACACCGACTGCATAAGCATTTCCACCTCATGATAGCCGTCAGGTCTGCGGCAGACTACGTCGAGGGTGAGATTTATTTTTGCGTAGGCTTTGACTTTCAGCATGGTATCACTTCATTCTATGTAAAATGAAAATCGCCCCAAGGGGGCGATTGAATTTGTCATAAAGTGACTGAGAACAGAAAACTCGCACAATTATGCAGTTTTCTCTCCCTCCGTCACGGCAATGCCGTGACACCTCCCTCATCAGAG
>JAZSNZ010000157.1:0-3131 GCA_045536645.1 Acutalibacteraceae bacterium | reverse complement strand
CAACACCTTTATTTTTATATTATTTTATTGTCATAGTTGTTAAATAGGACTATAATTTATTAGCAAAATTATATCCAAAAACAGGAGGTAAAACAATGTTACAATTTGCAAATTTTATCAAAGGCACACCTTTTATTAAAGTAATCGCAGCAATTATGTCCGCTCTTCTTTCACTCAACCTTGCGATCAACACCGCTATCAATAAGGGCGGTGAAGAGCTTGATCCCGGTGATTACAAGAATGTTATCCTTATGATCGGCGACGGCATGGGCTTTAACCATATCGACTGGATGGAGCAGGAGTACAGCATTGAAGAAGCCAATATGTTCACAATGACTGATTTCCACGGTGAATCCAAAACAAGATCTTCCAGCAACGCTGTTACCGACTCCGCAGCAGGTGCAACAGCGCTTTCATGTGCTGTTCGCACAAATAATGGTGCAATCGGTGTGTTCCCGCAGGATGCTTTCGGTGTTGTTTATGTACCGATGAATCTCAGCGAGCTTGCACATTCCTACGGTATGATGACAGGTGTCGTTACAACTGATGTTAACCACGGCGCAACTCCCGGCGGCTTCTCTGCTCATGTTTTCGACCGTGACGAGGGTGAGGAAATCACAAGACAGCAGATTGAAGAATCCGATCTTGACCTTATCTGGTCAGCATCAAGTGGCCTTGTCAATGATGATTATGCAAATGAGCACGGTTGGACTCTTCTTGATACAAAGGCTGAGTTCGATGCGGTTGAACCTGGCACACGCTCTTTCGGTCAGTTTGCCGGCAACATCTGGAACAATATCACAGATGCTGATTCTCCCAACCTTTCCGAAATGACAGTTAAGGCTATTGATATGCTTGATGACGATGAAGACGGCTTCTTCCTTATGGTAGAGGGCGCACACATAGATAAGCACTCACACAGCAACAAAGAGGCGGAGATGAAACAAGCCGCTCTCGAGTTTGATATGGCTATAAAGGCTGCTATTGAGTATGCAGAGGCTGACGGTGAAACTCTCGTTGTTATTACCGCTGACCACGAAACAGGCGCAATTAAAGCTGACGGTGACAGCTTTGCTTTCACCTCAGGTTCACACTCAGGCGTAAATGTTCCTCTCCTTGTATACGGCAGTGACAACTTCATCAAAGAGGGTGAGGCTATAAAAAATAAGGAAATTGCACGCCGTATTGCAATGGCAATGGGTGCAGCTCCCACAGATTTCCCCGCAGCAGTAGCTGTTAACTAATAAATTTTAAGGATAGGTTTTCGCTTTGACAGAGATTATCAAAGCCGATGCGGCTAAAGAATTTGATGCATTCGTTGCAGGTCACCCCAAGGGTCACTTTATGCAGCAGAGTGCGTGGGCAAAAGTTAAAAACAATTGGATCTGGCGCGGCATTATCTGCCGTGATGAGCAGGGTAATATCAAAGGTACGATGGCGGTCATAATCCGCCGTCTGCCCGGCGGTATTCCTTTCAGTATGCTTTATGCACCCAGAGGCCCCGTGTGCGACCTTCATGACAAGGCTGTGTTCACCGAGCTTATGGATGCTGCCAAAAAGCTTGCAAAAGAGTTTGGCGGTTATGTGCTCCAGGTTGATACAGACACAAAAATTGACGATACGGAATATGAGAAAATCGCGCTTGATTACGGCTTCAAGGCAGGCCCCCGCTCAAAGAATTTTGAGGGTATTCAGCCGCGTTTTGTAATCCGTCTTGACGTTGAGGGCAAAACAGAGGATGAGGTTTTTGCTTCGTTCCATTCGCGTCACCGCTATAAGGTGCGTGTTGCCAAGAAGAATAATGTTGAGGTTGTTATCAAGGGTGCGGAAGCAGCCGAAGAGTTTCATAAGATTATGGTCGAAACAGGCGAGAGAGATAATTTCTCAATTCGCCCGGCAGATTATTTCAGACGTATGGTTGAAGCATACGGCGATAATGCCCGTATCTATATGGCATACAGCGAGGGTAAGGCAATTGCAGGCACACTTGCAATTCTCTGCGGCGATAAGGTGTGGTATCTTTACGGTGCTTCCTCAAACGAAGAGCGCAACAAGATGCCCAACTATCTGCTTCAGTGGGAAATGATACGCTGGTCTGTCGAAAACGGATGCCGCCTTTACGATTTCCGCGGTATCTCCGGTGACCTTGATGAGAACAATCCTCTTTACGGTCTCTACCGCTTCAAGAAGGGCTTCTGCCCCGAGATTACCGAGTTTATCGGTGATTTCTACTATATCTACAATCCGCTTGTATACAACGGTATGGAGTTTGCTCAGAAGCTTCGCAAAAAGTTGAGAAAGGGTCATTAATCACCCATGAGATACGTTGTTCAAAAGGAGTTTATCGCGTCCAATCTTAATAAAATGCGTGCTCATTGTCCGACAGCTGAGGTAATCGGCGTAATCAAGGGCAACGGCTACGGTCTCGGCTTGCTTGAAATGGCAAAGCTGCTGTGCGAAATACCACATGTCTGGTGGAAACGGATTCCGTCATTGTAATATTCCGTATACAGGGGACTGGCCAGTCTGGCGCGGGTGGCGGAACCGTAATCCCGTTCGTATTTCTCCACATGATCGTGGGTATCCATCATCCAGACAAGGAAGGCCGGTTCCGGTTCGTTCGTTCTGTACAGCGGCAGAATATAGTTTCCGCAGCCCGGTACCGCTTCCGCTCCGGCAATGCTCAGACAGCCGGAAATCCTGCGGTATACTGCCAGCTGTTCTTCCCCGTCCAGAGCGTCGATTCTGTCCTTGTCTCCGAAAACATGGGCCCATGGAAGTTTTCTTTTGATAACAGGTGCCAGCACAGAGGTCAGAAGTTTTTCAAGTGCTTCCGTATCGTTCTGTTTTTCAGTAATATCGCCGTTCAGCAGCACAAAGTCCGGTTCTGTCCGGTGCAGCAGGGTCTCCAGCTTTCCGGCACAGACACCGGCATTTTCGGCGTTGGCCAGAATGGTATGCAGAAGGAGACATCTGGCAGGTCTGTGGTTGGGAATGTACAGTTTTTCGGTGCATGTGTCCTTCATACTCTTCCCTCCCGTACCTGACACAGTTCTTCTTCAGTGATGCAGTCTGCCGCATAAATATGATATGTTTTGATGCTGTCAGGATTGTCTGCCGAAAATTCGATC
>JAZSNZ010000256.1:0-3940 GCA_045536645.1 Acutalibacteraceae bacterium | reverse complement strand
GTGGTTTTCCATGATGGTGGCGCAGTTTTTCTTTGTATATTCTTCGTCGGCGACCGCCCCAATGCCTGCCGCCAGCGTCATGGAATTTACGTTGTAGGGATTGGTGGAGTATCTTACGGTGTTGAGATCGGCGATCAGCTCGGGACAGGCTATGCCGAAGCCCAGTCTTGCGCCTGCCATGGAACGGGATTTTGAGAAGGTCTGGATAATAAGGATATTATCGTATTTCTTGATAAGAGGTATGCAGGTGATGCCGCTGAAATCAGCATATGCTTCGTCTACGACCACAACATAATTGGGATTTGAGGCAACTATCTTTTCAATCTCCTCAACGCTCAGGGCGATTCCTGTAGGCGCGTTGGGGTTTGCGATGAATATATTCTTACCGCAGTTGATGTAATCCTCGACATTGATAGTAAAATCATCGTTAAGGGGCTTTGTCTCAAATGGAACGCCCAGCATATTTGCCCATACATCATAGAATGAGTAGGTTATATCAGCAAATGTCACCTGCTTTTCCCCGTCGCAGAATGCCATGAACGCAAACATCAGCGCTTCGTCGGAGCCGTTGCTGAGAATGACGTTTTCAATCTCTACGCCGTTGAGTTTTGCTATCTTTTCACGAAGATTCTTAGCCTGAATGTCGGGGTAAAGCTTGAGCCTTGCAACAGCCTCTGCATTCACTGCCTCTGCTACGGCAGGGGCAGGAGGATAGGGGTTTTCGTTGGTATTAAGCTTTATGTATTTCTTGTCCTGAGGCTGTTCGCCGGACACATAAGGTGTCATTTTAGACATTCTCTCGTTTAAAAATCTGCTCATTTTCTCAGTCCTTCTTTCGTGCTGTTGCGCTTCGTGCGTGTGCGGAAAGTCCTTCGCTTTCGGCAAAGTATGCCACGCTGTCGCAGATTTCGAGCAGGGCCTGCTCGGTATAATAGGAATAACAGGATTTCTTTACAAAGTCATCAACGGAAAGAGGGCTTGAGAACTTCGCCGTTCCGCTGGTGGGAAGAACGTGGTTTGTGCCCGACATATAGTCGCCCAGTGCCTCGGGGCAGTTCTTTCCGAGGAAGACAGAGCCTGCGTTGCGGATATGGGGAAGCAGTTCAAAAGGCTCGTCGGTGCAGACTTCGAGATGCTCAGGTGCAAGCTCATTTGATATTTCCACTGCCTGCATAAGGTCGTCTGCTACGATTATCATACCGTTGTTGTCAATTGATACTCTGGCGATCTCTGCTCTCGGGAGCAGTGCGATCTGACGCTCAAGCTCGGCGGATACTTCCTCTGCCAGCTTTTCGCTGTCGGTGACAAGCACGGCGGAGGCTCGCTTGTCGTGCTCAGCCTGACTGAGCATATCAGCGGCAATTATACGAGCTTCGTTTGTACCGTCGGCAATTACAAGTATCTCACTGGGGCCTGCAATCATATCTATTGCCACTCTGCCGAAGACCTGTCGCTTGGCTTCTGCTACGAATGCATTGCCGGGGCCTACTATCTTATCGACCTTGGGGATCGACTCGGTGCCGTAGGCAAGTGCGGCAACGGCCTGTGCGCCGCCTGTCTTGAATATTCTGTCAGCACCTGCGATTTTTGCGGCGGTGAGGATAACAGGGTTTATATTGCCGTTGCAGGTAGGGGGTGAGACCATGATTATCTCGTCAACGCCTGCGATTTTTGCAGGGATTATATTCATGAGGACGGAAGAAGGGTATGCGGCTGTACCGCCCGGCACATAAACGCCTGCCTTTTCAATAGCTGTTACCTTCTGTCCGAGAACAGCGCCGTTCGCACGCTTATACTCAAAGCCCTCCTGCTTCTGGTTAAGGTGATATTCGGTGATGTTTTCCTTTGCCTTTTCCATTATCTCGATGAGCTTGGGATCAGTGGCGGCAAAGGCCACGTCAAGCTCTTCGTCGGTAACCTCCAGCGCGTCGATTTTTGTTCTGTCGAACTTCTCGGTATAGAAGCGCAGTGCTTCGTCCCCCTCGGCTCTGACCTTTGCGATTATCTCGGAAACGACGGCGGAAACGTCTATCTCTTCGACCTCACGGTCGAATATATCAGAGGGTGATACCTCGGAAAATTTATATGTCTTTATCATGTGAAACTTCCTTTCAAGTCACCAAAAGTTTCGAGCATTGATTTATCAATGCATCACCTTCTTCAAAGGTGGTAGGGTCAAGGGGCAACGCCCCTTGCAGGAGTTTGAGGACAGCGTCCTCAACTTATCGTTGTCATCGCAAATGTGGGCAACACGCCCACATTTGCGCAAGAATGAATAGTTAGGGGCTTTGCCCCCAAACTCCCACCAAAGGCTCTGCCTTTGGATTCCGCAAAACTTTGAAAAGTTTTGATTCAAACTTTAATTATTCTGATTTTTGGCTATCCGGTCACGGATTCGGCTTATCTCTTCGCTCTTGAAGCGGTAGCTTACCTTGTTTGCAATAAGGCGTGCGCTGATGTCTACTATGTCTTCCTTCGGTTCAAGTCCGTTTTCTTTGAGTGTTGCACCTGTTTCGACAATATCGACGATAACATCGGACAGTCCCAGCAGGGGAGCAAGCTCAATGGAGCCTGAAAGCTTGATTATATCGATAACTCTTGACTTTGAATTATAGTATGTTCTTGCGATGTTGGGGAACTTTGTTGCAACCTTGAGAACATCCCTGCCGTCGTCGGTAAATTCCTTCGGGCCTGCAACTGCCATGCGGCACTTGCCGATTCCGAGGTCAAGAAGTTCAAACACATCGGGCTCGTATTCCTGCAGGATATCCTTGCCTGCAACGCCGATATCCGCTGCACCGCGTTCAACATAAATGGATACGTCAGAAGGCTTTACCCAGAAGTATCTTACTCCGCACTCTTCGTTTTCAAAAACCAGCTTGCGGTTCTTTTCCTTGATTGACGGGCAGCCGCAGCCTGCCTTTTCAAATATATCATACGCCTTTTCTCCGAGGCGTCCCTTTGGCAATGCAATATTTATCATAATTTCACCTCATCAAAGGCTTATCTTTTCGCCGTAGCGAATATCGCCGAAATCATCTTTCTGAGCCCTTACGCTCCTGCCGCTTTTCTGTATCTCGGCTATCTTTGCGAAAACTTCATCCATGACAGTCTTTTTATTATAAACCAGAAGCACGTCAACATCAAGCTCATTTCGATTTGAATTTGCCCTTGCTATCTGGTCAAGATAAACTGCAAAACCAATGGCCCCGCCGCTCTTTCCGAATCTGGCAAGGAGCTTATCGTAACGTCCGCCCGACAGCACTGCCTCGGGAACACCGCTTATAAAACCCTGGAAGATTATACCGTTATAATATCTCATGTCGTTTACAAGAGAGAAATCGAGCATGATATTCCTTGAATGAAGCACTGCGGAAATGTCCTCAAGCTCCTTTACCGCCGCTTCGGTCTGCTCGTTTATGCTCAGTGCCCTGAGAGTCTCAATGCTCTCAGAGAGAGGTGCATAAAGGGAAGCAAGAGCTGCGAGCTTTTCTGTAAGTCCTGCCTCAACGCCCCATTCACTGCACTTTTCCTTCAGGGAATGCTCGTTCTTTGCGCTGATGCAGGAAAGCAGGTCTTTTTTCTGGTCTGCGCTCAGGTCTGCCTGCTCCAGAAGTCCCGAAAGCAGTCCCATATGGGATATTACAAGCAGATTTTCTCCGCCCAGTACCTCAAGGCTTCTGCATGCAATGCCCAGCACCTCGCACACTGCAAAAAGGTCGACCTCGCCGATGCACTCAAGTCCCGACTGCATTATTTCGCGAAACTCCTTTGTGCCGCCTGCCACTCTGTAGACGTTTTCATTATAATAAACCTTGCGAAGTCTGCTCTCGGCAGGATCGTTCTTAACTATAGAAAGAGTTACGTCAGGCTTAAGAGCCATAAGATGTCCTGCCATGTCGTTGAAGGTGATTATCTCTTCACCTCGCAGAAACGCACG
>JAZSNZ010000275.1:0-3020 GCA_045536645.1 Acutalibacteraceae bacterium | reverse complement strand
TGGTTGGTTCTGAGATTTTCCTTGATGTCATCAATGACGTGCTCAAGCGGTGCAATGGATGCGACCGCATCGGCATCGCCCTTGGAAAATGCTGTGAGTGACAGATCCATTATCTCATTCACAGCATCAAGCAGTACCTTTATTTCTGCCTTTGCTTCGTCGGAGAACTCTATATTCTTCTGTCTGAGCTCTTCCGCTGCCTCAAGGACATTTACTCCATGGTCGGAGATCCTCTCAAAGTCACCGATTATTTTAAGGAGCATAGCGGCCTCTGCACTGTCCTTTTCGTCTATCTGCAATGCACTGAGCTTTACAAGATATGTGCTGAGGATATCTTCGTATTTATCTGATTTCTCCTCATTCTCACGAACAGAGTCTGCAAGCTCAGATGTGTAGTTATTCAGTGACTTCACTGCGTCAAGCAGTGCCTTTGCAGAGCACTGCGCCATGTCCTGGGCAACGATATGGCAGCGCTCAAGAGCGACCGCAGGTGTAGTCAGAAGTCGCTCGTCAAGCTGGCTGACGGTCTCGGGAGTCTTTGAATCCGGCACCAGTATCTTTACAAGCTTTTCGAGCAATCCGCCCATGGGAAGCAGCAGAATCGTACATAGAATATTGAAAATGGAGTGAGCGATGGCTATTCCGAAGGATGAGGCCTCTTCGGTGAGAAGTACGGGACTGAGAACTGCCTTCACTGCCCAGAATACAAGCAGCCATACAACTGTACCAATAACATTGAAGGAAAGATGGACGAGCGCTGCGCGCTTTGCGTTTTTGTTTGCACCTACAGATGAGATCATTGCTGTTACGCAGGTACCGATATTCTGTCCCATTATGATGGGGATAGCAGATCCGTAAGTGACCTTGCCTGTTGATGCCAGTGCCTGAAGTATACCCACTGATGCCGAGGACGACTGAATGATGCCTGTCAGCACCGCACCTGCCAGTACGCCAAGGACGGGATTTTCAAACATTATAAACAGGTTCTTGAACCACTCGAGATCTCTCAGTCCTTTTACTGCACCGGACATGGTGTCCATTCCGAACATGAGTACTGCAAAGCCGAGAAGTATGACGCCATTGTCCTTTTTCTTGCCGTTTTTGCAGAACATATAGTAGACAATGCCGATAAGGGCAAGCATGGGAGTAAAAGACGTGGGCTTGAGCAATTTGACCCACATATTATCGCTTTCGATTCCGCTGAGGCTGAGCACCCACGCAGTAACTGTAGTACCGACGTTTGCGCCCATAATGACGTTGATGGCCTGGCTAAGTGCCAGCAGTCCTGAGTTTACAAAGCCGACTACCATAACAGTAGTTGCAGATGAACTCTGGATAATCGCAGTAACGCCGAGACCTGTCAGAAAGCCTGCGGACTTCTTGGTTGTAAGCTTTCCGAGGATACTCCTGAGACTGCTGCCTGCTCGCCTCTCCAGTGCTTCACCCATAAGGTTCATGCCGAAAAGGAACAGGCACAAACCGCCGATAAGCGTGAGAACATCAAATAAATCCATTTCCTTCACTTCCGTTTTTAGATTATTTTTCTCTTTTTCGGTTGTATTATAGCAATATGTTTTTGGATGTGATATCCCAGTTCAGTTAAATTCACGTAAAATCTATGTAAAGCAGAAAAAGAGCAGACTTTGCAAGTCTGCTCTTTGATCTGTAATATTAATCGGCATCAGCCTCGTCCGCTGTGTAGAACTCGACTACCTTGAATCTGAATATCTGTGCAACGATCATATCGGGAAATACATTTCTTTTGCAGTTGTATTCTCTTACGACCGCATTGTATTTCTTGCGCTCCTTGAATATCTCCGATTCTATGTCCGACAGTTCATTTTCAACAGCACTCATATCAGCTTTTTCCGATATGTCAAATATGCTTTTTCTCAGTCTGCTTCGGAGAATCGTATCGCATTCTGCCTTTGCTTCTGCTTTTTTTGCCGATTCGGAGTTTTCTTTTGCTTTCATGAGTCTTTCGGTGTCACAGCCATGCTCATTGAGCACAGGGATCACACGTTCTGTGAACCTGTGCAGCTCGCTGACAGTCTTACCGAGATCCTTGTATGCATTGCGCGCTTTCTTTTTAAGCTTCGCAAAGGCTCTCATTGTACCGAAAAGCCACCATACTGTCAGCAGCAATATAATGACACCAACAATAGTAAGTATTATCTGTGTCGTTGTCATACGTCACTGCCCCTTTGCAGATTTGATTTACTGCTCCATTATTCCGAGATATGCCTTCTCGATGACTACATCACGAAGCGGCTTGTCACGTCCGTCGGTGCGTACCTTTGCGATAGCATCAACTACGTCCATACCTCTGAACACCTGGCCGAATACGGTGTGTGCATAGCCCTGGGGAGAAAGTCCGCCATCGAGGTATGCTGTGCCGCCAAGCTCCTCGTACTTGTCTGCTGCCCAGTCGGGCCAGCCGTGACGCTTCATGTCAGCAGCCTTGTATGCGCTGGAGGTTGCCTGAACGATGAAGAACTGGGAGCCGTTGGTGTCGGGGCCTGCGTTTGCCATGGAAAGGGCTCCGCGGAAATTGAAAAGGTTTCTGCCGCACTCATTCTCAAAGGGCTTGCCCCAGATGCTTTCGCCGCCGCGTCCTGTGCCGGTGGGGTCGCCGCCCTGGATCATGAAATCATCGATTACTCTGTGGAAGATTATTCCGTTGTAGTAGCCGTTTGCTACATGAGTTCTGAAGTTTTCTACGGTCTTCGGACACTGCTGAGGGAACAGTCTGATGACGATGTTGCCCATTGTGGTCTGAAGAACAACTACCTCTTCGCCCTTTGCAGGGTTTTCAAGCTGATATCCGTCAGCTGCCTTTACAAATTCGCTCATAAGAAACTTCTCCTTTTAACCTTCGATTGTGGAAATTATAACGTCGTAGATATATACGTTCTTAAGCGGTCTGTCCTTTGTTGCCTGCTCCTGGCTGGTCTGTACTGCAGCTATGGCATCGACTACGTCCATTCCCTCATACACCTGACCGAATACGGTGTGTGCAT
>JAZSNZ010000224.1:0-3327 GCA_045536645.1 Acutalibacteraceae bacterium | reverse complement strand
CTTGAAATCGGGGTCTTCCTTGGCATGCAGTTCCCTTGCAAGGGTAACATTTCTCAGTGCGGTATACTGAGGGAAAAGGTTGAATGACTGGAAAACAAGCCCGAAATGAGAACGGCGGGCGCGGACAGCGATCTCGCTTTTTCTGGACTTGTCCTCACCGTTCATAATCATCTCGTCATTTACCGAAACAGTGCCGCTGTCGGGAGTTTCAAGGAAATTGAGACAGCGGAGCAGGGTTGTTTTACCCGAACCTGAAGAACCGATTATGGCGAGTGTTTCGCCTGCATTGAGTTCGAAGCTTACATCCTCCAGCACCTTGGTGCTGCCAAAGGATTTGCTGATATTTTTAACACTTAAAACTGACACAGTAAACCCTCCTTAAGCACGGAAATAATTGAGCTTCTTTTCAAGCAGATTGAGCAGCAGGGTGACGATGCCGCTGAACGCAAGATAGTATACAGCGGTGAAGAAGAGAGGCCAGATAAGACCCGAGAAGCCCTGATTGCCCTTCATAAAGGACTCACCCATCCAGATTATCTCCTGCAGAGCAATGACACGTGCAAGAGAGGTGTCCTTTACGAGGGTGATTATCTCGTTTGACATAGGGGGGACGATGCGCTTTATCATCTGGAGGAGAGTGACCTTGAAGAATATCTGACTGCGAGTCATGCCGAGGACTTGTCCTGCCTCAGTCTGTCCGCGAGCAACGGTCTGAATGCCGCCGCGGAATATTTCGGAAAAATAGAAGGCGTAGTTGATAATGAATGCAACGGACACAGCGGTAAAGCGTCCTGCATCACCGCCGCCCCAGATATAGATGCCGAGAAGTCCCGGCACATAGAAAATTGCGATTATCTGCAAAACAAGGGGAGTACCGCGAACGATCCAGACCAATGTTTTTGTCAGCCAGCGAAGGGGAGCGAAACGGCACATTGAGCCGAAGGAGATAATAAGTCCCAAGGGCAGAGCGCCGATAAGTGTTACGAAAAACAGTTCCAGAGTGCGAAGAAAGCCCTGATTGAGTGCTTCAATGACAGTACGGAACTCAAGAGAGGAAAAAAATCCCATAGCAATGCCTCCTGAAAAGCGAATTGGGGAAAATAAACCACTAAAGGCAGAGGGCGGTTTTGCCGCCCTCTGTCTTATTAAAAACCAGCTTATTGATTAGTCAACGATGATGGACTCCTGAACGCCGTAGGTCTTTGCAACTTCCATTGCGGTGCCGTCAGCAACCTTTTCGTTCCAGAAGGTGTTGAACTTCTCGGTAAGGTCAGAACCCTGACGGAAGCCAACGCCGTACTCCTCGGACTCGAGGTTCTGCATCTCGTTGAGGTTGAGAACCCATGTCAGGTTGTCGTAGTTGGTACCTTCGCCGATCATAGCGCCTGCCATGAGAAGGTCGATAACAGCAGCATCGGAAGTGCCTGCAGCAACCTCCATGAGGGTGTCAGCCTGCTTCTCAACAGCAACAGTCTTAGCGCCGAGAGCGAGAGCAGCGTCCTCACCTGCAGAGCCGCTTTCAACAGCAACGTTGATGCCGTTGAGGTTTTCAGCGTTTGCGAAACTTGCAGCCTTGTCAGCAGGAACAACAAGAACCTGAGCGTTGAGGCAGTAGGGAACAGAGGTGCTCATAGCAGCCTTGACCTCGTCGTTGAGGGTCATGCCGTTCCATACGCAGTCGATGGACTTGCTGTTGAGCTCGTTGACCTTCTGGCCCCAGGTGATCTCAACAAACTGAACGTCAACGCCGAGATACTCAGCGAAAAGCTTAGCCATGTCAGCATCGAAGCCGACCCATTCGTCGTTGCCTGCTTCCTTGTAGTCCATGGGAGCGAAGTCGGTGATACCGACAACCAGAGTGCCCTTAGCCTTGACATTTTCAAGGTCGGTGCCGTCCTTCTTGCCGCAAGCGGTGATGCCGACGATCATAAGAACAGCCAGAAGTAATGCGATGAGTTTTTTCATGTTTGTACCCTCCGTGATTTGTTTTGTTAATGTGAAGCTATTTTAGCACAGTAAAGTGATATTGTAAAGAAAATTTTAACAAAAAGACATTTTTCGGCATAATCCTGTATATGGCAAGGCAATCGGCAGTTTTTATATACACTTCTGTCAATGCAGACAGAACCCCCGCCTGACCGAAGGGGTCAGTCGGGGGTGAGATACTTAAACTATCAGAGAATAAACTGCAATATGCAGAATGCAGCGTACATTCCTATCATCAGAATACCCTGCCAGCGTGAAAGCTTCTGCTTTATGAGAGTGGGAACGGTGAGTATAAGCATTACGCAGAGCATAACGGGTATATCGAGCACGAGGGAAGAGTTGATACCGCAGATGTAACCTGAAACAGGTACAGCGAAGGGGCTGATGGTAATGGCGGCGCCGCTGACGAGTACGAGGTTGAAAAGATTTGCGCCGATGATATTACCGAGCGACAGGGAGCCGTGACCCTTTATAAGGGAGGTTATGGCAGTGACAAGCTCGGGGAGCGAGGTGCCGAGTGCAACGATGGTAAGACCGATTACCTTTTCGGAAACGCCGCATTTTTCGGCGATGATAATTGCGTTGTCAACAAGGAAATCAGCACCGAAAGCAATAAGCACTGCACCGAAAATCAACATGGCAATATCCTTGAGAAGGGAGTCCTTTGTGCCTTCGGAGGCAGATTCAACAACGAAATCCTCGCCGCTTTCGGCCTCAAGCTCCTCTTCGCTTGTAAGTGCGCCGATGTACTCCTCGGCATTGACAGTGTCGAGGGTGGCGGCGGTTTTTCTCATTCTGAGAATTGTAGAGAGCATGTATACAAGGAAGATGCCCAGCAGAATAAATCCCATAAGGCGTGAGAAGGTGCCAAAATAATAGGAACAGGCACAATACAGTGCAGCAGAAACAAAGAAGAAGGATACGGGGAGAACAAGACTCTTCCTTGCTGCTTCACCGGGCTTTATTGCGATTGTAAGAGCGGCAATGAGAGCGGTATTGCAGATGATGGAACCTATTGCGTTGCCGTAAGCAATGGAGCCGCTGCCCTGAACAGCAGCACCTGCAGAAACCATTACCTCAGGGAGCGTGGTGCCGATGGAAACGACAGTTGCGCCGATAAGTATCTCAGGCAGATGGAAACGGCGAGCGATACCTGAAGCGCCGTCGACGAACCAGTCTCCGCCCTTTATAAGCAGAACGAAACCGACTGCGAGCAGAAGGATGGGAACTAACATTGCGATTCTCCTTTTATAATGTCATTATCTTATACATTATAGCATGAAGAACAGAGGAATGCAATTATATGAGCTGCCGTGCTGAAGCGGTAAATTATGTGATAAA
>JAZSNZ010000182.1:0-4417 GCA_045536645.1 Acutalibacteraceae bacterium | reverse complement strand
TGTGGGGATTCAAGGGGCAACGCCCCTTGATAGGGTTTGGGACAACGTCCCAACTTTTACACAAATAATAAAAGCGAGCGTTCCGCTCGCTTTTTGAAAAGAATGTTTAGTTGAATGGGTTATGCAAACCAAAGGTTTGCTGTGAGAATCTGACGATTCTCATCATCCTCAAACACCTTTCTTAAGGGACGCTGTCCCTTAAGAAACCCTGCCAATAGGGAGTGAGAAACTTCGTTTTTCGGAGCCTCCCTTTTGAATCCTTCCATTGATAGGCTCCCTCTGATGAGGGAGCTGTCAGCGAAGCTGACTGAGGGAGAGAATGAAACTTCAGAGCGGCTTGGTAATACTGACTAATGAGGTGAATTTATGGATTCTAAGGCTAAAAAATGCCTTGATCTTTTCAAAGTGTTTTTCAAGATAGGCGCCTTCACCTTTGGCGGTGGCTATGCAATGATACCGCTTATCAAACGTGAAGTCTCCGAAAAGCGCAACTGGATAAAGGACGAAGAGATGCTTGACGTTATAGCAGTTGCCGAAAGCACCCCCGGACCTATCGCAATAAATTCTGCAACTTTTATCGGTACACGTCATGCAGGCTGGCTTGGTGCACTGTGTGCTACTATGGGCGTAGTAGTGCCTTCATTTATAATAATATTTATAATCTCCCTGTTTTTCAGGCAGTTCGCAGAATATGAGATCGTAAAATTCGCTCTTATGGGACTTCGTGCAGGCGTGCTTGCCCTTATCATAAAAGCTCTTTTCTCTATGGCAAAGCATTGCCCGAAAAATATCATGTCCTATTTGATAGCTTCAGGTGCATTTGCAGCTTCTGTATTCCTTGGAGCAAATGTGTTTGTGATAATCATCTGCTGTGCAGCAGTAGGCCTTGCTTATTCTCTTATCCCTTTCGGAAAGGAGAAGAAAGCCCAGTGATATATCTTGAATTGTTCTTGACCTTCTTCATGATCGGTGCCTTCACCTTTGGCGGCGGCTATGCAATGCTTCCTCTTATTACAGAAGAAGCGATAAGCAGAGGCTGGGCGACAATGGAGGAGCTTACAAACTTTGTTGCCATCAGTGAAAGCACTCCCGGCCCCTTTGCGGTCAATATCGCTACTTTTATAGGTGCGGAAAACGGCGGTTTCTTTGGCTCGGTCTGCGCAACGCTCGGCGTTGTGATGCCCTCATATATAATTATCCTCATCGTCGCTACCTGCTATCAGAAGTTCAACTCCAGCAGGATTGTAAAGGGCGTAATGAGTGGACTTCGTCCTGCTGCCATCGGACTTATCGCAGCAGCGGTAATCTCAATGGGAGAGACAGTGCTGTTTCCCAATGGCATTGCGTGGTCGGTGCTGACAACTCCTGCATTCATATTCTCAGCACTCCTCGCAGCAGTGATGTTCTTTGTTGTGATGAAGTTCAAAAAGATAAGCCCTATATGGATAGTCGCGATCTCCGCTGTCGTGGGTATTGCCGCAGGATACATTTTAAAATCCTTTGGAGTAAATATTCTCGGATAAACTAAAATACAATCTTGGCCCCCTCCTTAGAGGGGGCTTTTTTGTTTTACAAAAACCGGGTGAGAGATATCATAAAATAAACTTTATATTTAATTTTATTTTGCTATTGATTTAAATAAAGTTAAATACTATAATAACATTATTAAAGGGGGTGACAAATAATGCCAGTCACAGGAATACCGGAATGGATGAGCGAGCTTGACGACGAAGACCTTTCATTTATACGCAATTTCATCCTTGCATCAGGCTCACTCAAGGAGATAGCAAAGCTGTATGGGGTGACATATCCGACAGTAAGGCTTCGCCTTGACAGAATGATTCAGAAAATACAGATGACACGGTCTGCAGGCAATGACAGCTTCATATCTCTTGTAAAGAAGCTTGCAATAGATGAAAAATTTGATGTTGATACAGCAAAAACACTTATTATGGCATATAAAGAAAAAAGAAAGGAAGAGAGTAATGGCTAGTATTGTGGGAATTATTATTTTGCTGATGCTGCTTGGAGGATTCGCAGGGCTTATTGTTCTGCAGGTAAAGCTGTCAAGGAAAGAGGCAACAATGCCGGGACTGATTCTGCCTATTATATCATTTGTGCTTGCACTGGTATTTACAGTACTGCTCATGCTGTTCATGTACAATACATCATCAATGACATCAGAATCAGCGACGGTAGGGTATTACGATGAAGAAGGGAATTTTGTTGTTGAGGAAGAGATGACCGAGTACTATGAAAGCACAGAGGAATATGAAGAAACAATGACGGTCGGAATAGCTGTTTTGCCTGTACTTGTTATTCATTTAACGCCTACCATTGTGTTCCTCATTATCTACTTTGCCTGCCACCCCACAAAGAAAAAGCTTGCAAAGAAAGCAGAGCTCGACAAAATGAGCATCAGCGACCTGTAATGCAAATGAAAAACCGACCTGCCCATGAGAGCAGGTCGGTTTTCTGTTGTAGGGGAGATGAAAACGCAAACGATTTCGCCTCTGCACCCTCCCGAAAATTTAAATTATCTTTTCAAAGGCCATTCTCGGACTGCCGTTATAACAGACCATGCCGCAGTAAGTAAAACCCTCACGCTCAATTATATGCCGCATTTTTTTGTTATCCTTGTGGGTATCTATCCTCAGAGAATGCACGCCCCGATCAATGCAAATTTCCTCGGCAAGGCGGAAAACATCCTTGGATGCTCCCTTGCCGCGAGAGGCCTTGCCAAATGCAAGGCGGTGGATGACTCCATAATCACCGTCAGAAAGCCATTTGCCCTCAAGACCTGCATAGACAGGCTCACCATCAAAGCTAAGGCAGAAATACCCTAAAGGCACATTGTTTTCAGTGAGAAAATATCCTCGCTTGTTTCTGATATCATCAATAACGTGGCCGATGTTTGGGCTGGTGTCAGTCCACTGTATAAAACCCTGTTCACGCTGATGGGCTCTTGCATCATCAATAAACGCCATGCAAAGCGGGATTTCGTTTTCAAGAGCAGGTCGAAAATCTATCATTGAATTACCTCCGAGGATATTAAGCAAAGAGTCGATGTTTTCCTCTGAATACTCAATTTCCGAGGAATACAATCTTGCAATTTCGGTTACAGGCTCACCGCACACGGCACACAGGGCGCGGATAATATGTACACTGAGAATTGCAAAAGCAATTCTTTCCTGAAAACGCCCGTCAGAAAGTCCGTCAGCAAAATGCCTGAATATAAAGTAAACAAGAAGCTGTTCGATTTCGATATCAGAAATATTGCTTTCGATGGACTCACAGTCTTTAAGTAAACGGAGCTTTTCGCTCCATGCTTCATCAAGTCTCTCAAGACGCAGATAGATTTCAGCCCATTCTGAAAGGGCAATATCGGGTAAGGGGATTTTATGTTTGCATAAAACATTGTTTATTCTTTCATCAATGCTGAGTTCTCTGTTTTGAAAATCATCAAACAGAAATTCACGAAAAGCAAAGAACGCTTTATCCGCCGATATGATAGATTCACCGTCGTTTTCGATTTCCGTCAAACGAACTTTTTCTGTGTTCTCCAGAATCAGCTTCGCAGCCGCCTCACAGCACAGGCCTAATCCGATCTCAATGCGGTCATTATAAAAATTGCGGAATCTCGGGTGATCTGAGCATATCTGACACAAAGCATCTTCGCCAAGCTCGATTATAATATCGCAAAGTCCCTGTCGGTTTAGGAAAGGACACCTCTCGTTCTCATCAAGTATAAAACAGGGTGCATTTCCTTTCGAAATGTTTTCTGAGAGCCTTTGTCCAAACTCACCTTCAATGTTTCCGTAAAAAGTGTGAGTTTCCTCGTCAATATCTATTTCCCAGCCGATACAGCAGCTGTGCTTGCATGCGCCTGCTATACATTTGAACTGCGTATAATAATCGGGTGCAATAAGCTTCATATAAGACCTCCGAAAAAATCAAAACAGCAAAAGCTTTGGTCAAGCTTTCTCGAAAGCTTGCAGAGTGCAAAGACAGAGTCTCTGCCGGGGTTTTAAGGGGCAGAGCCCCTTAATTTTGTAAACACAACAAAAGTGGGCGGACCGCCCACTTTTTGAAAGTGTGAGTAGTTGAGGACTTCCGTCCTCAAACACCTGATTCAAGGGCGTTGCCCTTGAAAATCCCACCGCCTTTTTGAAAAAAGGCGGGCGAAAAACCTGTTTTATATAGCCCAGTTGCCGTTTTCGAAGATGGCAATCTCGCTGCCGTCCTTCTTTGTGCCAACTACCTTGAGATCTTCTGTTCCGAACATGAAATCAACGTGAGTCTTCGACTGGTTGCAGCCTGCCTTGTCCTTTTCCTCATCGCTCATCTCAACGCAGCCCTTCATGTTGATGGGATATGCACTGCCGAAGGCTAAGTGGCAGGAAGCATTTTCATCAAA
>JAZSNZ010000050.1:0-4097 GCA_045536645.1 Acutalibacteraceae bacterium | reverse complement strand
GTTTCCCATTCATCAATTGTTTCAGGATAACTAAGACCAAGCTCTGAAAGCCAGTCAGCTCTCAGAACGGGACCAGTGGTATTACGAAGGCGCTGAGCTCCTTGAATGAGTGTGAAACCGTAGTAGCGGCCTTTGTCTGTTTTTGCTGCCTTATCAAGCATCGAGTCTTCGTCGAGCTTTCCAAAAAATGCGGGTGCATATTCTTTGTACTTACTGATATCAACGATAACTCCGTCCTCAAAAGCACTTTCGACACCGCCCTGATAATTCATCCAGTTGGTATACAGCATATCAGGAAGCTCGTCTGATGCGATTAATAATGAAAGCTTTTCTGATTCCTGACCGATTGCCGAATGCATATATTCAATTTTAACACCGGTTCTTTTTTCAAGCTCCTGTGCATACGGCGTCTCGCCATAGTTTTCAACAATTCCGCCTAATGCTGCCCTCAACGGAAAGAAATATGTAAGAGTTACATCTGTTTCAATAGGATATGAGGATAAGTCAATATCCAGCTCCTTCACAGCCTTTTTTTCACCGTTGCTGCAGGAACAGGTTAAAAAGGAAAGTGCAACTACTGCTGCAAGTAATGATGCGAGTTTTCTTTTTTTCATAATAAATACTCCTTTCAATATAGTGCAAAAACAAAACATTTTACGCCTTTATTATAACATCCTGAAAACGACAAAGTAAACTGATAAAAAGGTTAATTGCTTGACAATTTTGCCAAACAGGTGCAACAGATGGAAAAATTGTCAAGCTCTTGGAAGTTTTGTCAGTTTACTTTCCAAGAAGCGATGTTGTATAATAAAGTTGCAAAAACAAACGTAAACAACATTTAATGCAGAAGAAGGATGCAAATGGGCTTCTGCACCGATTTATCCGAGGAGATGAAAAATGAAGTACAAAGAATTTTTTCAGAAAATTTTATCGTTGACTGTAAGCAGTGCGATATTGCTTACGGGGATACCATTTTCAACAATGGCGGCAGAGCTTGGAGATGTACCGTATACAAAGACAGGTATTGTTGATGGGTACACTGCAGGTAACGGCTTATCGCTCGCTGCGTTTAAAGCGCTTTATGCGAATGCACAGTACGCAGCCGTTGAAACCTTTGAGGATACCGCTAATTATACGCCCAGTGAAGTCGGTACGGGCAAAGCTAAAGCAGCAGAAATTGATTTCTATCCTATAATAGGAGAGAATGGCACTCCTGTCACCGGAGCAGAAAACAGCTGCACGCTTACATTGGACAGAGGCAGTAAAGAAAACGGACACATTGATGATACTGTGGCAACATGGCATACGTTATCATCAGGCAATAATGCTCTCTATATTGGAAATATACCGAAGGGTCTTGCGCTCAGTATTGGTGAGATAGAGAGTAAACCTAACCTAACCCCGGTAGCATTTGGCTGGGCGTTGACCGGCAGCGGTTCGGGGTGTACATTATCGATCAATGTTACATACAGCAATGGTGATGATGAAACAATCAGTCTTTCTTTAAAGGGAAAAGACGATGACGAAACACAGTTTGTCGGATTTAAAGCGCCTGAGGGGGCATATATCACAAATATAAATATTCCGTCCAACGACGCGAGCAGAGCTGCTGTAGTCGATGATATTGCTGTTGTTTTCGAGGAACAGCCCGCCGTGGCAACAAGTATGCTGATAGAAGGCGATAACGTTGTGTACACACCGGTTTACGGCGTGAAAGTGCCTAACAAATATCAGTACACAGGCTATGTGCTTGACCAGGGCGGAAGAAAGATGAGAGAAGAGGAAGTAACTCTTTCTATAAGCGGGGAAAACGATGCAATCAGTTTTGAATCCGATGGAGGTAGCGGCATTCTCGCTGTTTCGGAAATGGAGAGTGTACCGACGGAGCTTAAGATTATTGCGCAGTCGAACAACTATCCCGGTATAAGCCCTGCGGAGCTTTCCGTAGCGGTAGAGAATGTGTCTTATTACAACGAAGCTTTTATCGGTGATACAGAGGGTATAATGGTCGGTGAGGAAACCGCCGCGCGTGATGAAAATGATGATACAGGGGATAGCACAGTAACAAGGGCGGAATTTGTCGGCCTGCTTGATTCGGCAAGAACAACATCGGGCATGGATATGACAATGATAAACTTTGTCAGCGATGATTTGACAGTTAGCTCGGGTGTGGCGAGTATGCCTCTGCATCAATCGGGACAGAAGTTTTCCCTCGGCACAGCTGCGAGAAGAATGTCTTTAGTAGAGATTGACGAAAATGGTAATGAGGGGGACAACGGTCCGATGGCTCCCACAGCAGGAAATCGCTACTATAGTCTTGCGTCAGAGGGCGCAGGCGGCAATGAATTTATAATGGATACTGATATGCTGGGTGACTTAGAGGTTACGGCAATGGGCTTTGTAGTGCTTGCACGTGATGCAAAAATGACCATTAGTAAAGGCTTTCGCGTTATTGCAACCTATTCAAACGGCAAAAAAGGATATTTCAGTCAGGATATTAAAGAGGTCGCAGGTGTTGAGGCTAAAAGAGAAAACAATGTATTCTTTGGTATAAAGGCACCGCCGGGACACTACATAACAAATGTAAAGATAGTGACAAGCGCAATAACCCCATCTGCATACGGACGACTTGATGAGTTTGGCTTTGTATTTGAGGTGCCTGATATAAAAAGGTTGGAAAAAGATTATTCGCAGCTTACCTTCTCCGACATTTCGGATGAGAATATGCAGCGCATTACAAAGAATCTAAACCTCACCCCGTATTCATCAATAGGAAGCAGTACAATCGCGTGGTCAACAAACCCTGCAGAAGTAATAGCACAGGACGGAACACTTACTCCACCGGATATCCCGACTGCGGAGGGCTACACTCCACGAGTTGACCTTATCGCTACGTTTGAGAGCGGAGCTCTCAAAAAGGAAAAAATATTTGAGCTTTTTGTTCCAAGTAAGCTTGAGCTGGACCGTGATGCAATCACAGTTCCTTCTGAGGTGAGTGCTGATATAACACTTCCCACATTGGGTGCTAAATACGGCTCCACAATTACGTGGTCCGCAAGTGCAAATTCACCCGTTGATACTTCAAGTGGGAATTTGGGGAAAGTAACACGTCCTCAGGATAAAGATAAATATGTACTCCTCACGGCAACAATTTCAAATCCATCGGGAAGTATAACGAAGGATTTCGGTGTTACGGTAAAGGCAATAAACCCTGCTCCCTCAGGTGGCGGCACCGGAGGTGGCGGTGGTGGCGGAGGCGGTGGCGGCGCAATCGCGGCACCGACAGTAATTCCGCCTCAGAAAACGCCCGTTGAGGTGAAACCGACAGAAACTGATGGGGTAAAAGTCTTTAATGACCTTGCAGCAACGCATTGGG
The DNA here is from genome assembly GCA_045536645.1 of Acutalibacteraceae bacterium. Taxonomy (GTDB): domain Bacteria; phylum Bacillota; class Clostridia; order Oscillospirales; family Acutalibacteraceae; genus JAISGQ01. The sequence goes on along the minus strand of JAZSNZ010000050.1, from coordinate 721 downwards.
CACACGAGCGTATAATGGAGCTTTATGAAAAAGGCATTGTCAACGGAACGGGTGAAAACTCCTTTGAGCCTGAAGGGGATGTGACACGTGATCAATATCTTGCAATGCTTATAAGAGCTTTCGGTTTTGAAACAGAGAAAGGCGAAGCTTCCTTTACAGATGTAAGCGAGGATGAGTGGTATTACGATATTATAATGACTGCGCAGAAGCTTGGAATAACGGATGGCTATGCAGACGGCAGCTTTGGCGTGGGACGAAGCATCACGCGTGAGGAAATGGCTGTTATGGCATACCGCAGTGCAGAAAAAGCAGGTCTTTTGATTTCAAAAGATATGGGTGATACTGTGTGGAACGATGCGGGAGAAATATCTGAATTTGCCACAGAGGCAGTTTCTGCACTTAACAAGGCGGGGATAATAAAGGGGATTTCGGAAGACGAATTTTCACCAAAAACGACCGCCACCAGAGCACAGGCAGCAGTAATTATTTCCCGTATTTTGGAGGTGAGCGCTATTGAGAAATAAAAAATGGCTTGCACTTTTGCTATGCGCAAGTATTCTCATAGGAAATATTCCTGTATGGGCGGAGGAAGAGGCTTCAGAAGAAATAGAAGAGACACAAGACCTTGATTATGAAGATGAATTTGACGAAGATGACTATATGCAAGATGAAGAGGAATATGTGAAGCCCGAGGAAGAGGTCAAGACCGAAACCGTGGAGG
>JAZSNZ010000312.1:0-2747 GCA_045536645.1 Acutalibacteraceae bacterium | reverse complement strand
ATTTGAAAAGGCAGCAGGCTGCGAGGTAATGAACTTTGTAAAGCACGGCTCTGTTGCAAATGCGATCGTGCGAGGCGACAGAAAAGAGACAGAAGGCAAACTCCATTCCATGATGCCTCTTATTCTCGATATACTGCCTCTGTCCCTTGAGGAAGTATTTATTTACGAGATGGAAGCACTTGGCTATTGCTTTGAGGATATCGCAGGAGGTGAGAAGAATGAAAAATAACAGGATATTCAGCGGAGGTCTTTTCAAGGAAGGTATACGTCAGCTTCGTGCCATAGGAATCGCTTTTTCAAGCGCAACAGTTCTGCTTACCCTGTTTCAGTGTATAGATTACGTTGCTTATACTATTGAAAAAGCAGGGAAAACGGGAGAGATGAAATGGTGTCCTACAGTTACCACAACAGACGGATATGCATATATAATTGCTCTCTTTGCGATATACGCTTTGATTCCCGTTATGGGAATGATGATTTTCAACTTCTTAAATAACAGAAGCGCATCGGATTATTATCATTCCATTCCTCAGACAAGGCTTAATCTTGTTGTAAGCTTTTCTTCGTCTGTTGCCTTCTGGTATTTTCTGCCTGTTGCAGCAAGCCTTGTTATAGAGACAGTAATAGGCGGTATTTGCGGAGCGGAGATCGCATGGGCTGAAGTTGGCATGTATCTGCTTGCAATGACAGGAGCCTTTGTTCATGCCTACGGAATAGTCCTGCTGGCAGTCAGCCTTGCGACAGGAATTCTCAATCAGCTTGCAATGACTGTTATAATCGCATTCCTGCCGAGACTTCTTATGATGCTGATAGGCGAAATAGGAAGCAGTACAATGCCCGTCCTCAGAGGACTTGACGATGTTCTCGGCAGATTCGGAGAGTATGATTTCAATCTTATTTTTGGCGGAATGTCTGCAATTGAAAATGTGATAGATGACATTGAATTCGGTCCTGTAATTTACTCCTTTGTACTGGGCGCTATTTATGCATCTCTCGGCGTACTTGCTTTTATCAATAGAAAGAGCGAAGCCTCCACAATATCGGGAGCAAATAAGATCGTGCAGTGTTCAATTCGCGTACTGGTTGCCTTTGTTGTGTGCCTTGTTCCGAATTTCCTTATTGCCGAATCGATTATCAGAAACTACGGAAAAGACAGTGCAGAATGGATTTGGGGCGACCTGCCGTCCGCGTTTCTGTTCTACAGCATAGCCTTGATTGCATATTTCCTTTATGAGGCAATTTCTGCAAGAAAGATACGCGGTGTTGTTACCCTTCGCGGCACAATGGGCATCGGGCTTGCCGCACTGCTTATTCTCAATATCATATTTATCGTGTCTCCCGTGGCAGTAGTAAAAGCATCTCTTGACAGGGAGCTTAACATCTCTACAGTCAGGTCCGTCTGCATAAGTGATGATAACCGTGATTTCAGGCTTGCAAACTATGATGGTGTCGATACAGTAAAGTTCAGCGAAGATGAAATAATCGAACTGCTGTGTGATTCACTGGAGCACAATATCAAGCTCATCAACAGCGGCAGGCGTTCAAGCCTTTACAGCATGGAATCTGTTATAGTCAGGTTCAATCTGAACGGAGGCGGCACCGCCACACGTGAGGTTTATATGTTTGATTACGATATTGAAAAGCTTGAAAAGGAAATGGTCAAAAACGAAGACCTGATAAAGGTGATTCGTGATATACCAAAGAATGCCCTGGATAAAAAATATATAAACATCAGAATGCAGTCGGATATATTCAGCGATGAAGACAGTGCTGAGCTTTATGCACTGCTGTGCAGTGAGCTTGAAACCATGGGCGATGAAGAGTACATCGAATACATGGGTGTGCTTACAGGATGGGATAATGGTAAAACCACAGTGGACTATTTTAATGTCTATAACTGGGATTATAGCAGCTATTACGGTTCTTATGAAATAAACCACATGGTTCCCAAAACCTATGCAAGATATGTGGAGCTTTGCAATGAGTACACATGGAGAAGTCTTGGAGACAAGACATTTCTTGACTATTACAGCGAAAGCGAATATTCAGAGGTATATATCGCGGAATGTAATTTCAAAGGTGAATACATCGATGTTCTTCCCATAAAAATAGTTTATGGCGTTACCAAAGAATCAAAAGAAGCGCCGGAAAACAAAACCGTGTGTGCTTTACTCGAGGAAATCAACTCAAATCACAGGAATGAGAAAGTAGACTCATCAAAAGGAATGTATATGGTTGAATATACATTCTCAGGTTACGGGGATAACAATGGCGACATGTTTTCAGGACGACTTTTCCTCTCAGAGCTTTTTGATTCAAGTTTAATTGATGAATAATGCAAAAATCCCTCACTGCTCAGGCAGTGAGGGATTTCTATAATCTGTAAACTTAGAGAATAATGCTCTCGCCGTCCATCTCAGCAGGCTGAGGCAGACCGAGAATCTTAAGCATAGTGGGAGCGATGTCAGCAAGTCTGCCGCCTTCACGGAGCTTGCAGTCATAACCGACTACGCAGAAGGGAACAGGATTGGTGGAGTGAGCAGTGAAGGGAGAACCGTCGGGCTCCATCATCTGGTCAGCGTTACCGTGGTCAGCGGTGATGAGTACATAACCACCCATCTTGGCAGCAGCCTCGACAACCTTGCCGACACATGCGTCAACAGTCTCTACAGCAGCCTTAGCGGCATCAAAAATACCTGTGTGACCGACCATATCGCAGTTAGCGAAGTTGAGGATAATAACATCAT
>JAZSNZ010000336.1:0-3990 GCA_045536645.1 Acutalibacteraceae bacterium | reverse complement strand
GGTGGTATCATTCCTACTCCGAAGGAAATTCTTGAACAGATTAAAACTCTTGCAGGAGGTGTTCAGTAATGGCAATCGTATTTGAACGCCCGAAGGCACTTGACAAAAACTTTGATTCATACTGCCCCGGATGTACTCACGGCATTATCCACAGACTTGTTGCTGAAGCTATTGATGAGCTCGGCATTGAAGGCAAGACTGTTGGTGTCTGCCCTGTTGGCTGTGCTGTTTTTGCATATAATTATTTTGCATGCGACATGATCGAGGCTGCTCACGGCAGAGCTCCCGCTGTTGCAACAGGTGTTAAGAGATCACTCCCCGACAACGTAGTATTTACATATCAGGGCGACGGTGACCTCGCTGCTATCGGTACTGCTGAGACCATTCACGCAGCTACCAGAGGCGAAAATATCACTGCTATTTTCGTAAACAACGCAATCTACGGTATGACAGGCGGTCAGATGGCTCCGACCTCACTGCCCGGTCAGATCACTCAGACGACTCCTTACGGTCGTGATGTTAACTACGCAGGTTATCCTGTACGTGTCTGCGAGATGCTTTCCACCCTCGACGGTGTTGCACTCGCTCAGCGTGTTTCCGTTGACAGCCCGAAGAATGTTCAGATTGCAAAGAAGGCTATCAAGAAGGCTTTTGAGAATCAGATAAACGGCAAGGGTTACTCTATCGTTGAGGTTCTTTCTGCTTGTCCCACCAACTGGGGTCTTGCACCCAACGATGCACTCCAGTGGCTGCGTGACAACATGATGCCTTATTATCCCCTCGGCGTATACAAGGACTAGGAGGCTGCTGAATAATGAAAGATTACAATATTCTTTTTGCAGGCTTCGGCGGACAGGGTATCCTTTTCTCCGGTAAGGTACTTGCTTATGCAGGACTGCTTGACGGTAAGAACGTTTCCTGGCTTCCGTCCTACGGTCCTGAGATGCGCGGCGGTGCTGCAAACTGCTCTGTCTGTCTTTCTGAGAAGGAAGTAGGCTCTCCGCTGGTTGTAAACCCCAACGTTTTCATTGCTATGAACGTTCCTTCCTTTGATAAGTTCATCAACGCTGTTGAGCCCGGCGGTATCGTCATCGTCGACAGCTATCTTATCGATAAGAAGGTTGAGCGCGATGATGTTACTGTTTTCTATGTACCTGCAACAAAGCTCGCAGAAGAGAACGGCATCAAGGGTCTTGCAAACATCATCCTTCTCGGTAAGCTTCACAAGGAGCTTGGCTTCTGCGCTGATGAGATCATTGACGGCGCACTTCTCAAGTGCATTCCTCCCAGAAAGGCTGAGATGATTGAGAAGAACAGAGCTGCTATCAAGATCGGTATGGCTCAGTAAAAAACGAAGTTTTCGCCCACCTTTTTCAAAAGGCGGCGGATTCCCAAGGCAGAGCCTTGGGCTGGGTTTTAAGGGACAGAGTCCCTTAACTCATAGTGCATAAAGAAAAGGCAGGCTTACGCCTGCCTTTTAAATTTATCAGAATCCAAACTTCTCAAGCACAGCCTCGCACCCGAACACAAGCTGGTCGTAAGTTGTGTCAAAATCTCCGCTGTACCATGGGTCAGCAATTGAACCTGGCCTGTCGGTCAGATCGAGCAGACGCATTATCTTGCCCTGCGGATCGCCGCCGCATATACGCTTTGCGTATTCGATGTGGTAATTCTCCATGCATAGAAACAGATCATACTTATCATAATCTGCTTTTATCAATTTCACTGCCTTTCTGCGCGGTGCATCGATGCCCATCTGCTGAAGCTTTCTGCGTGCAGGAGGGTAGACGTCATTTCCGATTTCTTCGCTTGTCACAGCGCAGGACTGTATGTGAAAAAGATCTTCCAGACCTCGTTTTTTTACCATATCCTTGAGTATGTATTCTCCCATCGGGGAACGGCAGATGTTGCCGTGGCAAATAAACATTACACTGTACATGATTTTCACTCCAAACACAAAGTGCTGCTGCAGAAATATGTCTGTAACAGCACTTTCTATTTTATTTCTCTTTAATTATATTAGCCATCAGCTTTGCGCACTTGTAAATATCACCGCATCCCATGGTGATGATAAGGTCTCCGCTCTCTGCATTATCGGTAACATACTTTGCGATATCCTCAAAGGTGGGGAGGAGCACGCTGTCAGGGATAAGCGCCTGAAGCTGTTCGGAGGAAACTCCGAGATCATCGATCTCACGGGCTGCCATAATGGGTGTGAGCACCACTTTATCGGCTATCTTGAGAACATCTGCAAAATACTGAAGATGTTCCTTGGTGCGTGAATAAGTAAAGGGCTGGAAAACTGCCCATACACGTGTAAAGCTCATTTCCTTGCAAGCGGAAAGTATGGCTTCGATCTCCGCAGGGTGATGAGCGTAGTCATCGGCAACGGTTATTCCGTTCTTTTCGATGTGTATTTCATATCTGCGGCAGGCGCCGTGGAAAACATGGAGGCCGTGTGCTATCTGCTCAGGTGTTGCACCTGCATATTCAGAAGCTGCAGTTGCAGCAAGAGCATTGAGAATATTGTGATGACCGGGAACAGCAAGAACTGCATGGAACAAGAACTGACCGTTCTTCATAACATCAAATTCCCATTCACTGCCCTCGTCCATCTTTATGTTCTCTGCATAGTAATTATTCTTATCAGAAATACCGAATGTGACAACCTTTGCATCAGCGCTCTCAACAGACTTGAGGGAATTTGCATCGTCTCCGTTTACAATGAGAAGCTCGCCTGTCTGCTTGGAGAACTTATTGAAGGAATTGATAACTCCCTCAATGGAGCCGAAATATTCAAGATGGTCTGCATCAACATTGAGTATGACAGCGCAGGCAGGGGTTATCTGCAGGAAGGTGTCGACAAACTCGCAGGCCTCACAGACCATGTAGGGACTTTTGCCTGCTCTGCCATTACCGCCGATGAGGGGGAGCTTTCCGCCGATGATAATCGAGGGGTCGATTCCTGCCTCAACGAGAATGGTGGTTATCATGGAAGTTGTAGTGGTCTTGCCGTGCGTGCCGGAAACTGCGATGGTGTTATTGTAGCGACGGCAGAGAGCACCTAAAAGAATAGAACGTTCTATAGTAGGAATGCCGCGGTTTATAGCCTCGAGCAGCTCGGGATTATCCTTCTGGATAGCGGCGGTGTAAACAACGAGATCAAGATCATCCTTGATGTTTTCGGCCTTCTGACCTATCATGACCTCAATTCCGTAGGAGCGCATTCTCTTGACGGTGTCAGACTCATTATCAACGTCCGAACCGCAGATAAGCTTGCCCTCGTTATGGAGTATCTCGGCAAGAGGGCACATTCCTGAGCCTCCAATACCCATGAAATGTATCTTCTTAGCTTCGTCGAGGATTTTATCGTACTTAAGATTAACCATAAAAAACATCTGCCTTCAAATTAAAATAAATAGTTTATAAGCTCTGTCATCAGGCTTTTTATAATGCCTCGTTCCACGAGGATAAAATAACTGATATAGAGTGCTGCGGCAAGGAAAAGAAGCAGCATATTCACTCCGCCTTTTTTGGAGAGCTTTGAATTGAACTGCTCGGCGGTTTTGGAAGAATGATTGATCTTTTTTATCTTTTTTATGCATTGATTCATGTAAAGCTTGTTTGCAAAGATACCTGTGAGAACAGATAAGATGAAGGGAATGTTTGATGCAAACGCATATACATAGTAGCCGATGAGAAGCAAGGGGTCTTCGCTGGAAAGCAGAGCAGTGATGCTCAGCTCAGCGCCTGTGGCAGAGGCATAGGCCTCATAAAAATCCATGAACAGATAGGAAGCGAATGTCATCACAGCGGATAAAAGTCCGAGCAGATAAAACTTCCTTGAAAGGAGCCAGGCATAAGAGCCTATAAGAGCAGAAAAATTAATTCTGAAAATGCGAATTCCCTTTACCTTTGCAAAGAACAGGGGGATATAATATATCCATGCAGGGCCTATAAACTTCTTAAGGTCTCCGACGGGAACATCAT
>JAZSNZ010000319.1:0-5151 GCA_045536645.1 Acutalibacteraceae bacterium | reverse complement strand
GATTGAAGACGGAGAGCTTATTGTTCTTGTCGGTCCCTCCGGATGCGGAAAGTCAACCACACTGCGTATGGTCGCAGGTCTTGAGGATATCACAAACGGCAGACTTCTCCTCGACGGTGTTGATATCACCCAGACCCCTGCAAAGGATCGCGACATGGCAATGGTTTTCCAGAACTATGCCCTTTACGGTCATATGACGGTGTATGAAAACATGGCGTTTTCCCTTACCCTGCGTAAGGAAAACCCCAACGTTATCCATAAGAAGGTCTTAGCTGCTGCGGAGGTTCTCGACCTTACCAGCCAGCTCAACAAGAAGCCTGCACAGCTCTCGGGCGGACAGCGTCAGAGAGTTGCCATGGGACGAGCGATAGTGCGTAACCCCAAGGTTTTCCTGTTTGACGAACCTCTTTCAAATCTTGACGCAAAGCTCCGCGGTGCTACCCGCCGCGAGATCCTTCTGCTGCACAAGCGCCTCAAGGCTACCATGCTCTATGTAACCCATGACCAGACAGAGGCTCTGACTCTGGCTGACTGCATCGTGTGTATGTCCATGGGTCATGTCCAGCAGGTGGGAACTCCTCTCGAGCTTTACGATACACCTGCAAACCTTTTCGTAGCAAGCTTCATCGGACTTCCTCCCATGAACTTCTACGACGTTAAGGTCGAAAACGGCGCTCTCTGCGGCGACGGCTTTACCATACCTCTGACAGATGACCGGAAGGCACTCCTTTCAGGCTACGAAGGAAAGGTTATTGTTCTCGGTATCCGTCCCGAAAACATCGTCGAAGGCGGCGATGTTGAGGTGAGAGTCACCACAAACGAAAACCTCGGCATGAACACCCTCGTTCACGGCCACATCGGAGAAGAAAGCAAAGTATCGACTAAGATTTCCTGCAAATTCAAGGGCTGGTGTGACTACAAGCAGGGCGATACAGTCAGGGTATCGTTCAACCGTATGCACTTCTTTGACAAAGAGACCACCAATGCAATAAGGGAGGAGGAGAAGTAATGAGCAAGGAAAAGAAATCCAAATCCCCGTCAAAGGTAAAGGAATTTTTCCGCAAGATAATCGTCACTCTCAAGCGCAAGCCCCATATAATCCCGGGTCTTGTTCTGGCAGCGGCCTTTCTGCTTTACTCCCTTAACCTTACCGATGTATCCAACACAACAGCGAAGATAAACGGCAAGGGAATGGGACTTGCAGGCTTCTGCACAATGCTCTTTTCAATCCTTTCCTTTGTGTGCTTCCTCAATGCATTTCCTCACCGCAAAAAGGTAAACTGGGTAATGCTCATACTCATGTTCGCCATGATGGGTGTTATAGGCTACTGCGATTACCACTACATCGGAAGAATCGAGGCAGCGGTAACAAGAGCTGACAACGCAATTAAAATCACCGCCAACACCATGTACATTCAGGATGCCTACAGCATGCTCAATACCCATATGGTGCTGCTGGCTGTGGCAGCAGGACTTGTTATTCTGCTTCCCCTTTACAAGTGGCTGCTGAAGAAGATAAACACCTCTGTAGAGGTCGAGGACAACGGCTCCATGGCTGAGCTTGAGCTGTCCGAAGAGGAATAATGTAAAATAAAAAATGGGAGGCTCGGCAAAGACCTCCCATTTTTCAAAAAACTCGATTTTGATAAGGAGCCCGAAATGGCATCAAAAAAGAAAAATTCAGCGCCGCAGACAGAAGAAAAGAAGCCGGCTGTGGATTATTACGAGCTTAAGACAAAGGCTATCGACGATCTGGTTACTGCAAATGAGGAAAACTCCCCTCAGATGACACCGGAGGAGATGAAAAAATACAGCAGTCCGAGCAAGTTCAAGCTTGCCGAATGGGCAAAGGCCGTGCTTATCAAAACATGGTTTGCAGGGGCAGTATGCTTTTTCATCTTCTGGGGTCTTGGTACATACATAAAGGCTGAGCTTGATATGCTGGTGGTTTTCGCTGTGGCTCTGGGAATAGTCACAGACCTTCTCGTAAACAATTTCTTCCGTTTTTACGAAAAGACTCCCCATGCCAACGACCGCTGGATGATGTTTCCGAAAAAGAATTTCGTAAACTTCTTTTTCAATATCATCTATGCCTTCATTCTGCTGGCTGCTGTGTACTTCATTTACAATATCATAAACCTTGTAATCGTAACAGTAACAGGCGCACCGAAGGAAAGCGTGCCTGTGGGTGTTGAGCCGATTCTGTTCGGAGTGCTTTACATGGCGGTTGATATGCTGTTCATCGGCATCAAGAGAACATTTGCAAAAATAGTTGATGACGCTAAAAAGAGTGTAAAAAAATAACTGCATCGGCGCCGGGTTAGTAAACGCCAATGCAGTCAGAGGGTAAGATCATTCGCCTTGCCTGTTTAAAGAATGATCTTCATACTGTCAGAAGTCTGGTTCGGATCGGGAGCTTCACTCTCGACCGAGTTCATATAATAGCTGGGAGCCACACCGTATTTCTTCTTGAACATACGGGAGAAATACAAAGGCTCACGGAAGCCGCAGGTCTGAGCAATCTCAGCAATGCTGCCGCTGTCATTGTAATTTGAGCGGAGCATATCGGCGGCGGTGTTCAGGCGCTTGTCCTGAAGATACTTGTGAGGAGTTACTCCAAGCTCCTTCTTGAACAGCTTACGAAGATAATCGTAGCTGAAATGAAGAGAGAGCAGATACTCATCGAGCATATAATTGCAGTCGGGGTAATTCTGAATGATGTTGCTTTCAATTTCCTCAACTATGGGGCTGAGCCGATTTACCTTGCGGTAAGCGCTGAGGTAGCAGGCGATAAGATCGCCGTAGGCCGAAAGCAGCATGGGCTTGCGGTCGGGATCACTGTAGAAGTGGAAGAACGCCGCAGAAAAAGCGTTGTAGATAAACTGGTTGCTGTCATCCATAATGCTCAGCGGAGCCTTGAAATTAAGGGTTGTGTTGGTCATGTTGAGGTGGATATTGGTAAAGCCCTCGGTACTGCCGTTGGAATGGGGAGTATTGGGAGGAATGACCACAATGGTGCCCTTTTCATAGGGCAGAGAAAAATCATCGTCAAAGTCGAAATGACCCTGTCCGCCGGTGCAGTAGATAAGTTCCCAGCTCTCGTGAGCATGACGGGAAACGGAAAGCGTAACGGAATGCTTTCCTGCATAAACGATGTCATTCATGGAACTGAATCCCTCGCTTCTGTGAAAATTTGCATCTACAGACATATAATTTAACTTATTATATCAAAGAATGTCTGTTTTGTCCATATCATTTTTCGAAAACAAAAACGGTTTTGAAAAACACACCATATAATGTGCATGGTCAGAATCGGCAAAAACAAGCAAGGTCAAAGCTTGCAGCGGTTTTTAAATCCGTTTCATCTATATAATAATTTATTACTGAACTCGCAAAACAATACTGCATCGTCTATACTATAATACATCGGATGCAGATTAACATAAAAATAATGCTCAATATACATAAACATTTTCAAGGGGGCTTGAATTATGGCATACCTGGCACTGAAAGAAATAAACAAAATTTACCCCAACGGCTTCCACGCCGTTCATGATTTCAATCTTGAGATCGAGAAGGGCGAATTTATAGTATTTGTCGGACCCTCCGGCTGCGGCAAGTCCACCACACTGCGAATGATCGCAGGACTTGAGGACATAAGCAAGGGCGACTTCCTCATCAACGGCAAGCGTGCAAACGAAAAGGGCCCGCGTGAGCGCGAGATAGCAATGGTTTTCCAGAGCTATGCACTTTACCCTCAGATGACTGTTTACGATAACCTTGCATTCGGTCTTACCCTGCAGGGCGTTGACGAGGACGTTATCGAAGAGAGAGTAAAGAAGACTGCGAAGATTCTCGGCCTTACCGATTATCTCGACCGTCTGCCCAGAGCTCTTTCAGGCGGACAGCGCCAGAGAGTCGCCGTAGGCCGTGCCATAATCCGCAAGGTAGGCATCTTCCTTATGGACGAGCCTCTTTCAAACCTCGATGCAAAGCAGAGAGTTACCATGCGCTCTGAAATCACTCAGATTCACCGTGAGACAGGTGCAACCACCATCTACGTAACTCACGACCAGACCGAGGCTATGACCATGGCTGACCGCATAGTTGTCATGAAGGACGGCTATATTCAGCAGATCGGTACCCCCTATGACCTTTATTTCAAGCCCGTCAATGTGTTCGTTGCAGGCTTCATCGGCGAGCCTCCCATGAACTTTATCCGCCAGAATGTTGAAAACGGCTGTATTGATATCGGCGGCATCACCATCGACCTTTCCCACAAGCTGGGCGATAAGCTCGCACATTACGAGGGAAAGAGCATCGTGTTCGGCTTCAGACCCGAGGCGATTGTGCTCGGTGAGCAGGAAAACGCCTACAACATCGGCTGCAGTGTTGAGCTGACAGAAATGCTGGGCGACAATGTAAATGTATATGTCAACATCGGCGACAGGAAGTCTATTCTCAAGGTAGACCCCCACGATGCTCCCGAAATGGACAGCGAGATAACCTTCTCCATTCCCTATGAGAATGTTTACCTGTTCGACGGCGAGACAGAGAATATAATAGAATTATAATTAACCCTATACAGGAGGAACATTATGGATATTCGCTATTCCGCACACCCCAATGATGTAAAACGCTATACAACCGAGGAGCTTCGCCGGGAATTCCTTATTACCGACCTTTACAAGCCCGACACCGTACAGGCCACCTACTCCCACGTTGACCGCATGGTAGTAATGGGCATCATGCCTGTAAACGAGGCAGTTTCCATCGACAAGGGCATTGATGTTTACGCAAACTTTGGTACATCCTATATCCTCGAACGCCGTGAAGCAGGTGTTTTCAACCTTGGCGGCGCAGGCTATGTTGAGGTAGATGGTGTCCGCTATGACCTTGGCTTTGAGGACTGCATCTACATCGGCAAGGAGACAAAGAGCGTTGTTTTCGGCAGCAATGACAAGGAGAACCCTGCAAAGTTCTACCTTGCATCCACTCCTGCACACAAGGTCTGCAAGACCACTCTGCTGACCATAGAGGCAGCAAACAAGCGTCCTCTCGGCGGAGAAGAAAACTCCAACAAGAGAGTTATCAATCAGTTTATACACCCCGATGTACTTGAGACCTGTCAGCTTCTCATGGGCCTTACAA
>JAZSNZ010000297.1:0-3671 GCA_045536645.1 Acutalibacteraceae bacterium | reverse complement strand
TGAGAAGGGGGTGATAATAAGAAGAGCGATAATCTTAAAACCTGTATGGGCGATAGCGATACCGACAGGGGAAGCTGCAGCCTGAAGGATGGGAAGACTGTCGCCGATAAAATAGACTACGAGATAGAATGCAGGAAGAAGAATAAGGGTTGCGATTACATTGAAGAGCAAATGAATTGTGGAAGCACGCTTTGCGTTGGGGGTAGCACCGATGGAAGAAATAGCGGCGCTTACGCAGGTGCCTATATTCTGACCCATGATAATGGGTACTGCAACATAATAAGGTACAAGGCCCTGCAGTGCAAGTGCCTGAAGAACACCTACAGAGGCAGAGGAAGACTGGATTATTGCGGTAAATACTGTTCCCACAAGAACGCCGAGAATGGGCTGATCACCGAACATTGTAAGAACGCTTCTGAATGCTTCGTTCTCCTTAAGTCCTTCAACAGAGCCTGACATGGTCTCCATACCGAACATGAGAACTGCAAAGCCCAGAAGTACCATGCCCATGTCCTTGGTCTTCTGCTTCTTCATAAACATGAACATGATTATGCCGATGAATGCCAGAACAGGAGTGAATGTATCAGGCTTAAAGAACTGGAGCCATACAGGGGCTTCCTTACCTATACTTGAAAGGCTGAGGAGCCATGCGGTGACAGAAGTGCCGAGATTAGCACCGTAAATAACACCTGCCGCCTGAGAAAGGGTCATAACGCCGGAGTTTACGAAACCGACGACCATAACGGTGGATGCGGAGGAAGACTGAATGATAAGTGTTACAAAAAGACCGAGCAAAAAGCCTTTGAAGGGGTTAGTGGTAAGTTTGCTGAGAATGGTTTTGAGCTGATTTCCTGCACGTTTTTCGAGTGCATTGCCCATAATGGTCATGCCGAACAGGAACATGGCAAGTCCGCCTATAAGCTCGAGAATTTCTTTCCAACCCATAAAAATACCTCGCATTTCCTTTGTTTTGATATTATCTGACCGTATCTGACCGAAAAAGAATATTATATCTGTGTTAAAAACTAATTGGCTGAATGTTAAATCTATGTTAAATCTGAGTTAAGATCACATTAGCTTGTAGCCGACACCGCGGACAGTATCAATAAGGGAACCGGCACCCCCCAGCTTCTGGCGGAGAGTTCTGACATGAACGTCGACGGTGCGGTTTTCACCGTCGTAGTCATAGCCCCATATCTTTTCGAGGATAACATCTCTTGTCATTACATTACCTGCGTTTTTTGCAAGCAGCAGAAGCAGCTCAAATTCCTTGAAGGTCAGCACTATGTTTTCCCCGTCCACAGTTACAGTATGTGCCTTTTCGTCGATTATCAGTCCGCCGAAGGAAAGGATATCGGAGCTGTTCTCTGACTTTGCCGAGCGGCGCATGAGAGCTTTTATCCTTGCCACAAGCTCCATGATTCCGAAGGGCTTTGAAATATAATCGTCTGCGCCTGCGTCTAGGCCTATGACCTTATCATATTCGGAATCCTTTGCAGTGAGCATTATAATGGGAAGGTTTGCTGTCTCACGGGCTGCACGAAGCTTTTTGAGAATCTCGATGCCGTCTTCCTCAGGGAGCATTATATCAAGAAGAAATAAATCGGGTACGGAAGTTTCAAGCGCCGCCCACATCTCAGAGGGACGTGAGAAGCCCTGAACGTCAAATTCCGAGGATTTGAGTGCATATATTACAAAGTTGCGTATGCTGTCATCATCTTCAAGGATATATATCATAGCATTGCACCTCCATTCATGATTTTAGTTGCAAAAGAGAAAAAAATCAACAGAATAATTCTTCAAACAAAAAGAAAAAGGAAAATATTACAAATTGAAATAAAAGGTTACAAAATGTTTACAACGCACATATTGCAGAAATATGGGGTATATGGTAGAATGATGCACGGTAAAGGTCGAAAAAACTGTTTGCCACATATTTTGGAGGTTAATTATGAAAAGATTTGCAAAGTATATAGTTACTGCAATATTGTGTGCAGCAATAGTACTCGGAGTTATCATTCCTGCAGCAATGCCTGCAAAGGCTGCCGTAATAAGCGGCAAGACAGGCATCGGAATGGCGGAGTGGGCACTGAGAGCATACCGTGAAAAATGGGATTACAAATACGGCGGCTCATCTGTGGGCTCAGTTGACTGCTCAGGTCTTATCCGTTCATACTGCAACGGCAAAGGTGGCGGTGCAAAGGCACTGCTGGACGCAGCATCTGTAAAGGGCAACATCAGCAGTCTTCCCCGTGTTCATGGTCTTGGCCTCTGGCTTGATGGACATGCAGGTGTTTATGTCGGTAGGGACGAAGACGGCGTTGACATGGCAGTTGATTCAAGAAATTCCAAAAAGGATATGCAGTACGGAAAGCTTCACGGCAACACATGGCCTGTGTGGGTAAAGTGGTTCAAGATAGATATGGTATCTTATCCCACCCAGGGCTGGTATGAATTTGACGGCGATATGTTCTACTATGATAACGGTGAGTTCGTTGTCGGTGAATTTACCGTGGACGGAGTTACATATGATTTTGGCAAGTCGGGTGCATGCAAGGGTATGGTTTCCGACAGCGGAGCGTCAATTACAACCGTAACTGTTACAAACAACGGTAAATATATCCGCAGCGGAGCAGGTACCTCAAACGATGTTATAGGCTATTCAAAGAAGGGCACATATGTATGTCTCGGAAAAAAGACTGTTTCAGGCCTTACATGGTATAAGATTGCTTACTCTGACAACAGTATCGGCTGGCTCAGCGGAAATTATGTAAACGAAATTCAGCAGGGCGGAGATACAACAATCACAACTGTAACCGTTACAAACAACGGAAAATACATCCGCAGTGGAGCAGGTACCTCAAACGATGTTGTAGGATATTCAAAGAAGGGCGATTATACCTGTCTCGGCATAAAGGAAGTTTCCGGCCTTACATGGTACAATATCATCTTTTCTGAAAATGATATCGGCTGGCTCAGCGGAAATTATGTAAAGCCATATGTCAACACTTCCACATCTGGTATATCTACTGTTACAGTAACTAATAACGGCAAATATATCCGCAGCGGAGCAGGTACTTCAAACTCAGTAATAGGCAGTTCCGTAAAGGGCAATTATACTTGTCTCGGCACAAAGACCGTATCTGATCTTACGTGGTATAATATTGTTATTTCCGAAAATAAGACAGGCTGGCTCAGTGGAAATTATGTAAAGCCATATGAGGAAAAAGTCATAGGCAAACTCAGAATTACAGGAACCACAGTGAATGTCCGACAGGGTATCGGAACAGGCTACGGCAAAATCACAGCAGTAAGTGAAAACGATAATTTCGACTTTACAGAGACCGGCAAGGATTCAAGCGGTGTAACGTGGTACAGAATCAAACTCAGCAGTACAGTAAGCGGTTGGGTCAGCGGTTCCTATATCGAGGTAACTGAGGGCATAGGCAGCACCACAACAACGACCACTACCACAACAACGACCACCACAACTACAGCAGCACAGAAGAAGGTGCAGATAACAGGTAAAATGGTAAATGTCCGACAGGGTGCAGGTACAAGCTATGGGGTAGTAACCACCGTAAAGAAGGGCAGTACCTATGTTTATACCGACACAAAGACTGTCAGCGGCAAGACATGGTATAAGATAACAGTCGGCAGTAAGACAGGCT
>JAZSNZ010000302.1:0-2527 GCA_045536645.1 Acutalibacteraceae bacterium | reverse complement strand
ACCGCTTGGCCTCCGACTTTACAATAACTTGGGATCATTGTGCAGTACAATTCTCTGCTCATCAGAAACCCTGTGAAGTTCGCGGCTGCTGAAATATTCATCAAGAATGTGAAGATCGTTTGTAGCAGCGACCACAGGACGTTTTGCAGCAGCAATCTCATCATAGGGAACATTCAGAAAATCGCCGATGTTGTTTAAGTGAAATCCTTGCATACCAACACTGAATAAGTCATTATCGCCAATTTCCTGCCCCTCAAAGGTCAGACTCAACAGCTTCTGACTGCTTAGATCGTATTCAACCCTCAAACCTCTTGAAAGCTGATAGAATTCAGTATGAGCATCAGTAAACACCTCGGGGCGCAGCATATAGGTCATCATGCGTCTGAGCTGACTGCCGTTAACCTCTATACGGAATATTTCATCATTGAAAGGGAGTATCTGTACAAGATCGTTATACAGAACGATAGGGCCGAGTGACTTTCCCCGTATACTGCCCGATGCCAGAAGCATGATATCAAACCCGAGAATATCCTTGAATGCATCGCTTAAGAGTCGTCCAAGAGAGGTTTCCATATTCCTTGCAGGATGAGTGCAGCAGTCTGCAAGCCTGGTGACCACTCTGCCATATTTCTTATCTGTGTATCGCTTGTATTTTCGAATTACCTTTTCAAGGGCCTTGTCTTTTGGGCAATTTTTACTTTCTATGGGGATAAGATTCCAGGTAAAGCTGTCTATACAATTTTCATCAGTATTAATTGTTATGTCAAATCGTCCTATTTGAGATGTGCCGGAAGCTGCCTGAACAATGGGAATATTATTTATGATTTCAGGTTGCTCTATCAGCGTGTGTGAATGTCCACCTATAATTATGTCAACTCCCCATCTGGGATCAAGCTTTGCCGCCAGTGCTTTATCCGACTCAAAACCTATATGGGTGAGAAGAACCGTAAGGTCAATGTCCTTGGTACGGTATGCATTGCATATTCTGCCAACCTCTTCAGCTGCATCGCGTACATCAATAAGCTCGCTTATAAGTTCTTCGTGCTTGGCTTTGACAAGAGCCTCGTCTGTAAGCACACCAATAAACAGAACTTTCATACCGTTAATTTTCTTGATAATATGGGATCTGAACATACGCACTGTGGTGCCGGATAAGTACATATTTGCATTGATAATGGGGAAGTTGGTGCATTTTTCAACAAACAGAAGATGACCGATACCGTAGTCTACCTCATGGTTTCCCAATGTAACGACATCAGGTGCGATCATGTTCATGATTTCTATGGTGGAAAGCCCCTTGTACTCGCTGTCAATGACAGAACCGCGGAACATATCACCTGAAATAACGTAAATTACATTCTCCTCTTCGTGGCGAACCTTATCAACGTAACCAGAGAGCATGGATGTTCCGCCGAGCAGTGTTTTATCGACCTCTTTTGCAAGGAAATCACCGTGGAGGTCGTTTGAATGGAGAAGAGTAAGCTTTTTAAAATTGCTCATATGAAAATCCTTTCATAAACTGATTACAAAATTAATTATATCAATCTGCCGCTGTATTTGCAAGTGAACGTGATGTGTAGAGGTGCTGAATAATAAGTTTTTTTCTCGACATATAGAAAAACATGTTGTTGTTTTATGGTGTGTTATGTTATTATAATATAGTATAACCTATACTCTTGATTGGGAGGAATACGTACTATGGCACAACAACACGGCAGAAGACGCACAGGCTCGGGCGGTAAGGTCTCGGTCGGCGGCAGAAAGGGCAGTGTCGGAAGCAGACCTGTAGGAAAAACAGGAGGACGCAGCGGCAGACCCTCTTCAGGCTCAGGCGGCAATGGTTCAGCAGGGAACAGGGATATCCTATCCACACTGCTTGGCAGCGCAGGGGGCTCATCGTCTTCATCTTCCGCAGGCGGCAGCGGCTGTTTTTCCATGGCAGCCGGTCTTGGCATATTTTCTATGCTTAAGAAGAACAAGACATTAAGAACTATAGTCATAATTCTTGCAATAGTTCTTGTCTTGTGGTTCCTTTTCGGAAATGGCGACTGTACCTGCCTCTCAGGCGGCAGCGGTGATTATTCCGATTCTCTTGGAATAACCGATTCCATGGGTATTGCAGGAACCACATGCACCGAACAGGATGCAGATCTGAGCGTATCCAATGAGGCTCGTGAAAAGTACACCGCATATCCGTCAGAAAATGCTACAATGACAATTATGATCTATATGTGCGGTACAGACCTTGAGAGCCAGCACGGCATGGCAACAAGCGACCTCAAGGAAATGATCAATGCAAATATCGGCGACAATGTCAATATTCTCGTTGAAACAGGCGGCACAAAGAAGTGGAAGAACAACACGGTAAGCAGTGATAATAACCAGATTTTCAAGGTCACGAGCGATGGAATGATTACTCTTGAGTCCCTTAAGAAGAAGTCCATGGTCGAGCCTGAGACTCTTTCTGAGTTCATCGTTTACTGCAAGGCAAAGTATCCTGCAGACCGCTATGCTCTTATTTTCTGGG
>JAZSNZ010000168.1:0-3058 GCA_045536645.1 Acutalibacteraceae bacterium | reverse complement strand
TAAATTCATGTGAGGTGCATAAAATGCTTGAAGAACTGAAAAAACAGGTGCTGGAGGCTAACCTCCTTCTTCCGAAATACGGACTTATAACCTTTACATGGGGCAATGTATCAGGTATCGACAGACAGTCGGGTCTGGTGGTCATCAAACCCTCGGGTGTGTCCTACGACGGCATGACGGTGGAGGACATGGTAGTGGTTGACCTTGAGGGAAACGTTGCAGAAGGCAAATGGAAGCCTTCCAGCGATACTCCGACCCATGTGGAGCTTTATAAAGCCTTCCCCGAAATCGGCGGCATAGTGCATACCCATTCGCGCTGGGCAACCACCTTTGCTCAGGCAGGCATGAGCATACCTGCAATGGGAACGACCCATGCAGACTATTTCTACGGCGACATTCCCTGCACAAGGAAAATGACCGATGAGGAGATAAACGGCGAGTACGAAAAGGAGACAGGCACTGTTATAATCGAAGCCTTCGAGGGTAAGAGTGCCGCCGATATCCCGGGCGTAGTCGTTCACAGCCACGGACCCTTTGCATGGGGAACGGACGCCATGAACGCAGTGCATAATGCTGTTGTCATGGAAGAGGTTGCCTTTATGGACTGGCACGCAATGATGATAAACCCCGAAATGAGCGTTATGCAGAAAACTCTGCTTGATAAGCACTATCTGCGCAAGCACGGCAAAAATGCCTACTACGGACAGAACTGAGCGGCGAAAAGAGAAGCACCTGTGACCGAAAGGTCATGGGTGCTTTTGTCATGATTCTGTTACTGAATTAATCTGTGTTTTGCAGGAGTATATCTGCACTGCAGAAATACACTTACTGTGTTCAAAGCAGAATGACAGGTTATATCAAATATCAAAACAATAAAGAACAGTGTTGATTTTGTGATGTGTTATGTTATAATGATTTAAATTGACATAACTGTCTCCAAGGAGATGTGAAAAATGAAAATCCGCACAAAGAAAATAAATTACGTAAAGGCCATAAGCCGAAAAAAGCCTAAGCACCGCAATCCCAAGAGACCTAATTTCTTTCTTCGCAAGGCTATTCGATTGATCAGCATCTTTGACTTATGGCCGACTCATTTCAAATATGAATCCATTAGAATGAAGGAAATGGGGAAAGGGCCTTGGTTGGTTTTTATGAATCATTCAAGCTTTATCGACCTTGAGATCGCCCATAAGATTTTAAGATCGAAGCCATTTAACATCGTTTGCACATCTGATGGTTTTGTAGGCAAGGAAGGCCTTATGCGCCATCTCGGCTGCATTCCGACCCAGAAGTTTGTCACCGACCCGTCACTTATATCCGATATGCGCTATGCCCTCAACAAGCTTAAGACAAGTGTACTTCTCTATCCCGAGGCAAGCTACAGCTTTGACGGCTGCGCCACGCCCCTGCCGCGCAGAATGGGACTTTTGCTCAAGCGCCTTAATGTGCCTGTGGTGACCATCACTACATACGGTGCCTTTGCTCGTGACCCGCTGTACAACGGTTTGCAGAAGCGAAAGGTAAGGGTAAAAGCAGAGGTCAGAGGACTTCTGACTCCCGAAGAAATAAAGGAAAAGAGTGTTGATGAGCTCGATGAGATGCTCGATAAGGTATTTTCCTTTGATAACTTCGCATGGCAGCGCGATAACGGCATTAAGATAAAAGAGAAATTCAGAGCCGACGGACTTGACCGTATTCTCTATAAATGCGCCTGCTGCAAAGCGGAAGGAAAGATGGAGGGTAAGGGAACCCTGCTTACCTGCCACGCCTGTAACAAGCAGTATGAGCTGACAGAGCTTGGAGAGCTGAAGGCCTTGGAGGGAGAAACGGAGTTTTCGCACATTCCTGACTGGTATAACTGGGAGAGGGAGCAGGTAAAAAAGGAGATAGAGGCAGAGAACTATTCTCTGGATATACCTGTTGATATCGGACTGCTTATTGATTTCAAGGCGATATACATGGTCGGAGAAGGCAGGCTGAGACACGGAAACGACGGATTTATCCTTGAGGGCTGTGACGGAAAGCTCAGCTATCAGCAGAAGGCAGAAGCATGCTACAGCCTCTATTCTGACTATTTCTGGTATGAGATAGGGGATGTTATCTGTATCGGTAATAATGATGTTCTGTACTACTGCTTCCCTAAGGACAACACACCTGTTGCCAAAACAAGGCTTGCTGTAGAAGAGCTTTACAAGATCAAAAAGGTAAGAAGAAAGAGAAACAAGGAATAAAAATTATCGCCTCAGTCATGATTCTGACCGAGGCGATGCTTTTTTATTTGTTTTCTGCTGCGGCGAGTTCTGCCTGCATGTCGAGCTTCTTGTTTCTGAAATACAGAGCTACATCGATGGAGATTTCGATAAAGTTGAGTACATAGAAAAAGAAGCTGAGATAGAAGATAAAGCCGGAAGAACCCATGCAGGTTACCTGTATGATTTTACGAGCGATACCGAAGGCGTAACCGATGAGCAGGAATACCTCAAAAAACAGGCTCTTTCCCTTTGCGGTACGGGATATGTAGGACTTACGAATGGAAATAGGCCAGGAGAGACCGAAGCAGAATATTGTCAGAGCTTCGAATAAATCTGTTATCAGAGCTAAATTCATTTTAATTCATCCTATCTAATTATTTATTGCGGTAATCGGGGAGCAGCATGGGGGATACTGCATCAGTATCGATTCCTGCCTCAGCACGTTCTGCATCAAACCTTGCAATGTGGTCAAGAGTCAGGATACCGACAGAGGTTTCCTTTGCCTTCTCGGCGGCGTTTTTGCCTGCACTGCGTCCGAATACGATTATATCAAGCAGAGAATTTCCCATCAGGCGGTTTCTGCCGTGTATTCCGCCTACGGCCTCGCCCGCAACGTAGAGATTGTTTACGTTGGTTGTCTCGCAGTCTGCCTTTATATCAAGACCGCCGTTCTGATAGTGAAGAGTGGGGTATACAAGAATGGGCTCACGGCGTATATCGATTCCAAAGCTTGCGAACATTCGCATCATGGCAGGGATTCTCTTTTCGATAGTACCCTCTCCGCCGATTTTTTCAATCATGGGAGT
>JAZSNZ010000363.1:0-9794 GCA_045536645.1 Acutalibacteraceae bacterium | reverse complement strand
GATACTTCCTGCAAAGGACGTAAGAATGGTTCTTCCACGCTTGCTGATTAAATTCTTTAAGGATAAAGAAAATGCCGTAAAGAAGGACATGGAAGGCTTCTTTTCCTTCTTTTTATTTGCCGCAGCCACAGCCACCCGTTCCTGCTCTTCCTTGATTTCTTCCTGCGTAAGTGGCATGGAGTCATCCTTCAACTCACCATCCAGCATGCGGATGATTCTGGTGGCATACTGGTCCGCCAAATCAGGATTGTGGGTAACCATAATAATCAGCTTATCCTTGGAAATCTCTTTTAATATTTCCATAACCTGAACGCTGGTTTCCGTATCAAGAGCACCGGTTGGTTCATCCGCCAGAATAATGTCGGGATTATTTACCAAAGCTCTTGCAATGGCAACTCGCTGCATCTGACCTCCGGACATCTGGCTTGGCTTCTTCTTCAACTGATTTCCAAGACCTACCTGTTCTAATACTTTCTTTGCCCGCTCTCTCCGCTCAGATTTAGAAACACCGGTCAGGGTCAATGCCAGCTCTACATTCTGCAGCACTGTCTGATGAGGAATCAGATTGTAGCTCTGAAAAATAAAGCCTACAGTATGGTTGCGGTAGGAGTCCCAGTCACGATCAGAATATTCCTTTGTTGATATTCCGTTTATAACAAGGTCGCCGCTGTCGTAACGGTCGAGTCCACCTATTACGTTGAGAAGTGTCGTCTTTCCCGAGCCGCTTGGACCGAGAATGGCAACAAACTCATTGTCACGCAGATTAAGGCTGACCCCGTCAAGTGCTGTCTGCACAAGGTCGCCTGTCTGATATTTCTTTCTTATATCCTTGATCTGAAGCATATCTTCCTCCTGCTTTTCTCCCTTGTATACTCTGCTTAATTTCGTTCCTATGTTATTCTGATGCAATTTGCGGATATTTAATCCCCATCCTGCAATTTCACCGATACTCAGGGCAGTCAAACACCCAGTAAGATACTTCGATCTCACTGGGCTAATATTCTGACGGTCAAACTGCCGTCTGTCCCCACTGACATCGGCTTTTTCACCTGTATTTTAATTGAAATCGCATTATAAATCAATATAAATCGTTTAACTTACGAAAACACATCACAAAATCCGTATTTTTGCTTTATTTACAGCGGTACGAGCTGTGATTTATATGCAATATCCCATTACTTCAGCGCCATTACCGCAGTTTCCAGCGCTTTTGTTATCTGCTCAATAGGCATGGATGGCACATTCTCGCCTGCCTGCTGAGGAAGATACGGAACATGGATAAAGCCTGCGATGGTTTCTGAGCCTTTGCAGTAATGAAGCACCGAATAAAGCACGTCATTGCACACAAAAGCCCCTGCGGAAAATGACAGCGTACAGGGTATCCCCTTGCTCTTTACCGCATCGACTATGTCTCTTACAGGCAGTGTGGAAAAATACCCGTCGGGGCCGTCCTTAATCACTGCTGTGTTTTTCGGCATATTTCCTTCATTGTCGGGAATGTTTGCTTCTCTTAAATTTATACCTATGACTTCGGGCGTTACCGCACTGCGGCCTCCTGCCTGACCGACGCAGATAACTGCGTCGGGTGATATCTCTGTAATCTTTTCAATGACCGCCTGCGCCGCTTTCCCGAAAACGGTGGGTATCTGCATTTTGATTATTCTGTATTCCCCTGTTCTTTCGGGAAGCATTTTTACTGCCTCCCACGATGGATTTATCTTTTCTCCGCCAAAAGGGTCAAAGCCCGTTATCAGTACTGTTTTTTCTTTCATTTCCTGCACCGCCTTTTCCCGTATTTTATCACAGAAGCTGTGCTATCTCAATACCGTTCTCTTCAGCCGACACTTGCAACTTCTCCCTCTAAGCAGTATAATCAAAATGGGCGTATATATAATGCAGAATTTTTTCTGCTCTTTGCCCTCAGTACCCTGTGAAGGAGATAAAATATGAAAGTAAATGATATTCTGCACGGCTTTGAAATCGTGCGTATGCGAGATAGCGCTGAGCTCAACGGTATCCTCTGGGAGATGCGCCATATCAAAACAGGCGCACAGCTTATATGGCTCGACAACAAGGATACCAACAAGGTGTTTTCCATCGGCTTTAAAACACTGCCCCATGACGATACCGGTGTTTTCCATATTCTTGAGCATTCCGTTCTGTGCGGCTCGGAGAACTTTCCAGTAAAGGAGCCATTCCTTGACCTGCTCAAAAGCTCCATGAACACCTTCCTCAACGCAATGACCTTTTCCGACAAGACCATATACCCCGTTTCAAGCCGCAATGAGCAGGATTATTTAAATCTTACCCGCGTTTACCTTGATGCGGTGTTTTATCCTGCAATATACAAGAATCCCAGCATATTCCATCAGGAGGGCTGGCACTATGAGCTTAGTGACAAAGACGCCGAGCCTTCCTACAAGGGCGTTGTGTTCAACGAAATGAAGGGTGCCATGTCCTCTGTTGATAGGCAGATAGATTACGGCATCTGCCGTATGCTGTTCCCCGATAACTGCTATCACTGCATATCAGGCGGTGACCCGAAACATATCCCCGAGCTTACCTATGAGCAGTTTATCGATTCTCACCGCAAATTCTATAATCCCACTAACGCAAAGATATATCTCGACGGCGCAGTGCCTCTTGACAAGGTATTGAGTCTTATTTCCGATGAGTATCTTGATAAATTCGAACGCTGTGACGTAAAGCATGAGATCGAGCTTCAGAAGCCGATCAGTGCCTGTTCCAATGTTCAGTACTACGCCATCGGCAAGGACGAGAGCGAAGAAAACAAGACACAGATGGTATACGGCAAAGTACTCAGCCATTGGAGCGACAGGAAGAAAAACATGGCACTTTCCGTACTCGGCTCATATCTTACTGCCACCAACGAATCTCCTCTCAAGCGTGCAATCCTTGAAAGCGGACTCGCTCAGGACATGAGCATATATATAGACGACAGCATTCTCCAGCCCTATTCCGTGCTTCATATCCGCAATACCGAATATGAGCATCGTGATGCACTTCGTAAGATTATCAAGGATACTGCATCACGCATTGCGGAAGAGGGTATCGAAAAGGAAGAGCTGACTGCTATTCTCAGTCAGTATGAATTTGCTCTTCGCGAAGAACAGGAGCCAAAAGGCATAATCCGCAATATTAATGCACTCAACTCATGGCTTCACGACGGTGACCCCATGCTTTATCTTGAAAACAACTCAGTTCTCGATGCTCTGCGTCAGGAGATAGGCACAGGGTATTATGAAGCTCTGCTTCACGAGCTTCTGCTTGACGATGAAGGTCTTGCAGAACTCTATCTGCTCCCCTCAAAGACAAAGGGTGATGAGGATATGGCAGAGGAGCAGGAAAGGCTCTCGCAGGCTCAGCTTTCATGGACAGAGCAGGATAAGGAAGATATACTCACTCTCAATGCCGCTCTCGAAAAATGGCAGTGCTCTGAAGATACTCCCGAGGCCCTCGCCACTCTGCCCATGCTGTCCCTTTCCGATGTAAGCGATACTCCCGAGTGGGTCGAGACTGTGCAGACTTATACTGATGGTGTTGAGATACTGCATCACCCTGTTGCGTCAAACGGTGTTGTACACTGCAATCTTTATTTCTCTGTCGCCGATCAGTCTGTCGAAAACCTGCAGAAGCTTTCGTTTATCTCTGAGCTTCTCGGCGAGCTTCCCACTGTATCGCACAGTGCATCAGAGCTTCAGAGACTTATAAAGCTGTATATAGGAAAGCTGCGCTTCAGCGTCAAGAATTGCTTTGTAAAGGAAGATACTTCCGCCTGCAAGCCGTACTTTGTCGCCGCATTCAGTGTACTTGAAAACTACGTCAAGGAAGGCACCGCCCTTGTTTGCGAGATTTTGAATGAGACTATTTATTCTGACAGCGTAAAAGTACGTGAGCTTCTGCTTCAGAGCATCGAAAGCTATAATCAGAGATTTATAACCGAGGGGCACAGCTTTGCGTTGAAGCGTGCTCAGTCTGCCTTCTCTGCTTCTGCGCTTCTTTCTGAAAAGGTCGGAGGTTATGATTACTTCCGCTTCATCAAGGAATTGGCAGAGGGCTTTGATGAGAAGTTCTCTGATCTGTGTGCCTTTGCGCAGATATCGGGTAAAGAGATTTTCAGAAGCAACAGGCTAACTCTCAGCGAAACCTCCCTTAAACCTCACAGCGAGCTGCTTTATGTAATCGAAGCACTGAAAGGAAATTCCGAAAGACTGTCTTCCGACCTCATGACACTCGAGCCTGAAATGAAAGCCATAAAAGAGGCTGTATATATCCCCTCGGGGGTTTCCTATGCAGTATCCTGCGGAAATCTCAGCAGATACGGTGAAGAATACAGCGGCAGCCTGCCCGTACTTTCCACTATCCTTACATTCGGCTATCTCTGGAATGAGATACGTGTGCGCGGCGGCGCTTACGGCTGCGGCTTCAGGGCGAGAGAATCGGGCGAGATGTTCTTCTATTCCTACCGTGACCCCTCCCCCCTGCACTCCCTGCAGGTCTACCGTGAGACCTCTCAGTTTATACGAGGCTTTGTACAGAGCGATGAGGCCATCGACAAGTATATTATAAGCACTATTTCCTCCATGGAGCCTCTTATGACTCCCTCTGAGAGAGGAGCCGCTGCAGATACCAACTCCCTCTGCGATGTAAGCTTTGAGGATAAGCTGAAAATCCGTCAGCAGATGCTTTCTCTTACAAAGGAAGACCTGCTCTCCCTCTGCGAGCTGTTCGACAAAATGGCCGAGGGCAATGCATTATGCGTTGTGGGTAATGAATCTGCAATGCAGGATGCGGGAGAGGACTGGACAAAATTCTCTCTGTAAGATACCTTTCTGACTCGCTGTAAACATCAAACGGGAATGCACTTTCTGGTGCATTCCCGTTATTTTCAATTTTTTCTGTCACAAAACGACAGATTTTGCAGTATATAAAATATAGCTATGGAATATGCGTTTTTCGCAGGGGCAGAACGATGGCACGCTTTCGGAAAGGAGCAGATCACAGATGGCGGATAACACAATAAAGATTGACAGGGCTTTTCTTGAAAGAGCTGCATTAAGAGTCAGTCAGCTGATGCTGGAGGTCTCTGATCTGCAATTAAATCTTGAAGGATATACCCCCTCCGAGAAATTCACATTGGCAATGAATGGCATTCTTAAAAAGTCGGTGAAAAGAAAAATATCAAAGCCTCTGAAGACTTTATTTATCATTGCAGCAATCCTTGCGCTGATCTGCGCTTGTGCCTTCGGTGCTGTAGCTATGCGCAAGGCACGTATCAATTATGAATTATATGACAGAAGCCGTTTTGCTGCTGTTGAGTGGGAGTTAGAAAACGGCGGCTATGGCGTTGCCGTCGAAAAGCTTGACGTAATCGAAACTATTATGAGCCTGCATATATTCCCGAGGGATTTATTGTGACAGGAAGAGATTCTTTCGAGTTACGCCAAAGAATAGAATACCGCAAGCTCTACGGTCAGAGCATAGATTATTGCGTGTTTTCTCAGAAACTGCCTAGGAGCAGAGGTTCTGTAGATATCGAAGACGATGATATTTATTACCCTGAGATCAATGGATACCCTGCTTTTTGCGTGGTTGACCACTTCAACAAATCAGTTCGCCTTTTTTGCGATGATTATTATGTTTACAGTATTATTTTTCAATCGCCCGATGCAACAATGGAAGAAGTCATTAAAATGGCTGAAAGCTTAGCTCCTGTTGAGTAAGCGAGCTGACAAAAAGTCGGTCTGACTCGGCAGTGATTTCTACCCCTCAGTCTCGCTCCGCTCGCCAGCTCCCCTGTCAATGGGAGCCAAGGGGTGGGGTGATTTGCTCGACAGCTGCCCATATTCGGGAAGGCAAGGGTATGTAGTACTTTTCTTAAAAAATGCAGGCGGAATAACCGCCTGCATTTTTTCTTTTCAGAATAATTCTGTCACATTTCTGTTTCGTGAAGAGTATATAGGATGGAATGGAGAATTATTACGCCTTCTCCGATTTGAACCGACCACGTCATCCATTAACCATAAAACAGCAAAGGGACTGTCTGTTTCTGAAAGACAGTCCCTTTGCTGTTTTTATCTTATATCTATGCTGACGCCATTATTGTTTTTACAAACATTGTTATTGCTTAAAATCCTCGTATTTACGCCTCAATATAAACCTTACAATAAACGTTCCGATAAGGGTAATAAAGAATGCATATGTAATAATGAGTTCAAACACAGGGCTTCGATGTACAACAGCACCATCTTTGTAAATAGTAAGCATTCCCATAAAATATGAAGCCGTATAAATTTCTCCTTCGGAAGTGTGAAATTCATGTTTACTTCTTTTGAGCAATTTACTTGTTTCTTTATTCTCTTCTGTCCAGCTTTTTAGAATCTTATTTCCCATAAGATCCATAACAATTACATCTGAATCATGTGTAAGTAGAATTTTATTTCCGTCCTGTATTGTAAAGTTATAAAAGCCTTCATTTGCAACTTTTCGTATAGTGTGGATCTTTTCTCCATCTTTGTAAACATCGATCTTGTTGCCCCAGCCAACATAGAGCCTTTCATCAAAATCCACTCCAAATCCGTAAAAGATGAATGAGGATTGCTCTGTTGAAATCAAAAATCCCGATATACATGCTATAGCGAAAAATATAAAAAATATAATTTTTATGTATTGGTGGCAAGATTTCTTCATACCATCCTCTCTTATTAGCTTAAAATAAACATCTTCACACTTAATATCTGAACCTTTATATCTGAACCTTTTGTATTTTCTTTTGAAAATCAGGCGAAAAATAATCAACGTCGGCACACCAATTGCAAGCAGGTAAACAACTATACAATCGATAAATGGAGTCTTGTAAATCGCATTACCATTTTTGTATATTGTCGCTCTTCCCAATAAATATGTTGCGGTGTACATATCTCCGTCTAACGACTTGAACTCGAATTTGTTTTCCTCAAGCATTTTATCGGTTTTCTCATCAGCTTCATTCCATTTTTTACGAATTTCCAATCCCACAATATCCATAACCATCACATCAGAGCCAACTGAAAGAAGTATCGTATCATCTTCTTGTACAGTGAAATTAAAATGCCCTTTACTTGTTCCATTTTTTATCGTACGTATTCTTTCACCATCACTGTACACCTCAATTTTATTTCCCCAGCCAATATAAAGATTGTTGTCAGAGTCAACCCCAAATCCATAAAACTCAAAAGAAACAGTATGTGTTATTAACAAAATAACACATACAACTATAATTGCAGAACAGATTCCAAATATAACAGATATATACTTCGGGCATTCTTTCTTCATTTATTTGCCTCCTTTTACACATTTCTCTTTATTATTGTATACCAAAATACATATCAGTTTGTGACACCGCAGTGAACTTTCTGCATATTATTGGCTTTTCGGCAAAAGCTAAAGCAAAACGATCAAGGAGTCTGTCATGAAACTGCAAACAACAGAAAACGGTCAGCACAATGCTTATTCGGTCAGTCTGCCCTGTACAAACGAAAACGGATGCTATGAAATGCGACTTGAAAGCATCGGCGGCCTGGGGGCAAATCTTTGCGGAAAATTATTGGGAAAGCTTGGCGCTGCATATCTCTCGTTCAATGCATCTGCGTTCTCAAGCTACGGCTCGGAAAAACGAGGCTCTCCCGTCAGGTCTTACGTCCGCTGGTGCGACAGGCGCCACGAGATTCTTCACAACAGCCCTGTTGAAAATCCCAATATGCTTGTTCTTTTCCATCAGGCCCTTTCAAAAACCATGGCGGTAACGGCAGGGGCTGACGAAAACTGCATCGTTGTGGTAAACACCTCCTCCGACCCCGAGACAATACGCGACGAGCTTCGTCTTCATGCAGGCACAGTCTGCTGTGTTGATGCGCTGAGCCTTGCCTTGCAGAGCAAAAGCCGCGTGAATATGGTAATGCTGGGAGCTATTGCAAAAGCCTCGGGCTTTATTCCTCTGGAAGCGGCAAAGGCCATAGTAACAGACACGCTGGGAAAGAAATATTCCGATATGCTCAGTAATAATCTTAAAGGGCTTGAGCTCGGTTATGACAATGTTCGGACTCAGTCTTTTACTCCCGATGGGCGGTATGAGAAAATCCCTTACCGTGAGTCTCAGAGCAAATGGGGATATGAAAATGCACCGCTGGGCGGTGCCAATCCTCATTTCGGAAGTACCGTCTCAAACGACCTCTCACCCTCGAGAGAAGGCTTCATTCCCCTTTTCATTCCTGAAAAGTGCATACACTGCGGTCTGTGCGACACCACCTGCCCTGACATGGTCTTCCAGTTTCTGCCCGGCGAATACAGAGGCAAGAAAACCATGATGAACAGAGGTCTTGACTATCACCACTGCAAAGGGTGTCTCAGGTGCGTTGATGTCTGCCCCGTAGAGGCGCTTGTGGCAGGCAGAGAAGCAGAACACCCCGACAAAAAATGGTTCGTGCGCAATAAAGACCTTATTTCCGAGCGCCTTGATTTTGACCCTGCAGGTGCTGACCCATGGGTAACAGGGGAATCCTATCTTGACGAAAAGAGAGTAGACGGAGGGCTGATGTAAGATGAAAAACACAAATCAGAAACTGATGTTTGAAAGCGGAAATGAGCTTGCGGCCTATGCAGCCAAGCAGATAAACTATCATGTAATGGGGTATTATCCCATTACTCCCTCCACTCAGATAGCAGAATATCTCGATCAGATGGGTGCTGACGGTGAGCACACCATCGCTCTTATACCTGCGGAGGGTGAGCACAGCGCGGCAGGTATATGCTACGGTGCCGCCGCTGGAGGCGGAAGAGTTTTCAACGCCACCTCTGCAAACGGACTTCTCTACGCCCTCGAACAGCTTCCCGTTCAGTCGGGTACAAGGCTTCCCATGGTTTTAAATATTGCCTGCCGAACTGTATCGGGACCTCTTTCAATAAAAGGCGATCACAGCGATATCATGTATACTCTCAACACGGGCTGGATCATTCTGTTTGCCGACTCTCCCCAGGAGGTCTATGACCTGAATATATGCGCCATTAAGATAGCCGAAAAGCTCAGGCTCCCTGTCATTGTCGCTTTCGACGGCTTTTTTACAAGTCATCAGAAGCGCTCTTGCTATGTCTTTTCCGACGATGAGACGGTAAGGGAATTTATCGGTCCTGTAAGCTTTGAGCATGGTGTTCTCGACCCTTCCCGCCCTGTTACCATAGGCTCATACATGAACGAGCCTGACCTGATGAACAATAAATATCAGCTTCATCTGGCAATGGAAGAAGCGCGTACACTTATTCCCGAAGTGTTTTTGGAATATGAGCGGCTTTCGGGCAGGGCATTGCAGGCTGTGAAATCCTACCGCACCAATGATGCGGAGGTTATCCTGTTTGTTCTGGGCTCTGCCTATCTGACTGCAAGGGCGGCGGTTGACAGGCTTCGAAATGAGGGCAAAAAGGTCGGTGTGTTTTCTCTGGGCACTCTTCGCCCGTTCCTATCTGACAAGATTGCCGAGATATGCAGAAATGCTTCCACCGTCATTGTCGCTGACAGGCAGGACAGTTACGGCGCAGGGGGCGGAAATATGTCTCTTGAGATACGTGCCGCTCTGCAGCAGAAGGGCGTTTCTGCACGTGTTCTGAGCCGCATCTACGGTCTTGGCGGACGTGATTTCTTTGAGCGTGATGCTGTGGCTTTATTTGAATGTGGCTTTGATGATAATGCTCCCGATTTTGACTATATCGGAGTCTACCCGGGTGATACGGGCTTTGAGCCG
>JAZSNZ010000339.1:0-2705 GCA_045536645.1 Acutalibacteraceae bacterium | reverse complement strand
ATAGATTTTGAGGAATTCCGAGAACAGCTCGGAATTTGTAAGGGATTCGTCGGAGACATTGCGGCTGATATACTGGATCATGCCCATTACGCCTGTGCGAATGCCCTTCTCTTCATCAGAGAGCTTGCCGCTTCTGCGTGCCTTTTCTGCCTTCTTTGCCTTGAGCTCGGTAAGGTCGACAGGCTTTATTTCAACGCCGTCCATGACAACGCTCGCCTGCTCGCTCTTCTTCTCCGTCACCGTTACAGGCACGTCAGCAGGCTTGATTTCTTCCTCTTCCCTGTTCTCGTCCTCTGCAATAGCCTCGTCCTCAAGGTCGATTATCTCAGTGGTCTGAGAAAGGTCAAAGGGAGTTTCGTCTATGGGAGCGTCCACAATAGGCATCTGGCCGAATGTATAGACCTTCGGCTTTTCCACCTTGGGTACTTCCGCAGGCTCAGGCTTTATGACCTCTGCCGGCTCGGCTATTTCTTCCTTTATGGGCTCAACCACTACCTGACGGGCGTTCCTGTGGTCAGCCTCGGGAACAAATCCCAGTGCGCTCATTTCTGAAGCGGAGAGGTACTTGCCTCTTGAAAGGTCAGAAAGTCTGTCCTCAAACTGCTGCTTCTCTCTCTTCTTAAAGAGCTTACCAAGGTCGGCGCGGAGCATTTCGACAGTCTGCTCAGTGCCGTGAGAGGGATAGAGCAGTTTAAAGCCCAGCTTTACCATATAGAGCTTGTCGCCTATATGAGCTTCTCTGGCGGTGCACTCAGTGCGTGCCTTGCCGTTGTCGCTGTCCCAGACCTTTGTTGCCTCGTTTATAAGGGTTGTAGCCTTCTCGTTGTCGATGCCGGGATAAAGGGCGGAAATATCAGCATAGAAGCGGTCTGCGTCCAGCTCGCCCTTGTACTCACGGGTGTACAGCTTGAGAAGGTAGATGAGCATTGCGCCGTGAACATCGTCATCAAAGGGCATGGGCTCTACAAAGCCTGCAGGATAAACTATGCCGTCACGGCTGTCTGCAAACTGCACATTGTCCCAGTTGATGCCGGGCAGGAGAGAAAAATCGGAATAATCTATATCTCTGCCTGTGAAATCAGCTTCGTCAATATCAAATGTGGGGGGATAGATAAGCTTTCTGATGGAAGAAGCCTTGGCGATATGCTTCCAGCGAAGTGTGGTGACTCGGGAGAAGTTGCTGGCGGTGATATCACGGTTAGTATAGTCGGAGGTCTCTGCATCGAAGCCTGCAGGATACTTTATGCCTCTGAGGGAATCTGCACGGCGGATAACCTCAAAATCGAAGTCTTCGATTCGGGAGAAGTCACTGCCGGAAATATCCCTTCCTCTGAAGGATATATCCTTGAATGAGAAGCACTCAGGGTACACTACTCCCTTTATGGAAGCCGCTCTTGCGATATCCTCGAACTTCATGGTCTTTACTCTTGAAAAATCGCAGTTTGTAAGGTCGCGGTCGGTAAAGTCCGCTTCGCTTAAATCAAAGCTTTCGGGGAAACGGATACCTGTTATGTACTCTGCGTTTTCGATATGGCTCCACTTAAGGTCCTTTACAAGGGTGAAGTCACTGCCGGAAATATCACGGGCGTTGAAATTTGCTTCTTCTATGTCAAAGGTGGGGGGATATTTTATTGATGCTACGTTTTCGGCGGCCTCAATGTGCTTCCAGCGCATGGAGTAGACCTCGGAGAAATCACAGCCGCGAAGGCTTCTGTCAAAGAAGTCCGCAGAGTCGATATCGAATGCGGAGGGGAACTTTACGCCGGAAATATCGGAAGCATCTGCGATGTCCTCCCATCTGAGAGACTGGCAGAGGGAAAAGTCGGAGTAGTCAATAGCTCTTCCCGAGAAGTCACAGGTGGAGGTGTCAAAGGATGCAGGATACTTGATGCCGTAAATTTCGGAGGCGTCCTCAATTTCCTCGGCTTTTAGGTCCTCTCTGTAAGAAAGGTCGGCAAAGGCAAGGGATACAGGGTTTTCAGGTTTAGGACGGTTTGGGTCACGGTGAGCCTTTCCTCTTCGCTGGGCCTGCACAGGCTCGATGATGGGAGCCTTGACAGGTGCCTCGATTTTTTCTATCTTCGGAAGCTCAGGCTCGATGCCCGATTTTTCGTTGCCTACAAGAGGCTTTTCTATTTCAGAAGAGCCGAAGATATTGGAAAGGTTGTCCATTTCCTTTGTTACAGCGCTCTTCTTTACAGGCTTTGCAAGGGCAGGGTCCTCCTCTGCGCCCTCAAAGTTGAGCACAGGGGTGAATATCCCTCGTTTTCTCGAGCCGCCTGCAAATTTCTTGCCTCGTCCTGTCTTATGAGAGTGCTGCTGCTCGCCGTCGGCGGCAGGTGCAGGAGCCTGTGCAGGTGCATTTTCGGCGCTTTCCTTTGCAGGGTCACGCCCAGCAAAAATAGCCTCTATCTGCCTCTGTGCCTCGGTCTTAGGCTGCTCCGAAGGCTCCGCGGGAGCACCAAGCTCCGCGGGAGCTTCAAAAAAACCTCTTACAGGCACTTCCTGCTCCTTTGGCGCAGAGGTATCCTCAGCCCTCTGCTCACCTACCATGTCTTCAGTGAGGGGCCTTGCACGCTCGGGGTCTATCATTTGTCCTTTGAAGCGTTTGAAAAACGCCATACTCCATCTACTCCTTACAATGCACAAAGTGCAATTCATGAGTTTGTCAAAAATCTGCCCTTACCTCCCCTTGTCAGGGGAGG
>JAZSNZ010000349.1:0-7222 GCA_045536645.1 Acutalibacteraceae bacterium | reverse complement strand
CGAAGAAATGTCTGCAGCCTGCCTGTATAGCAGCTTCAGCAAGAGCTTCGTTACCCTTCATCAGAACTTTGTCTGCCATTGTAATTCTTCCTTTCCTGTTATCTCTCTACTGTAATCGCTACGTCAGGGCACATCATTGCACACATTGCGCAACCGATGCACTGCTCAGGAGCGGTCATTTTTGCGGGATGATAACCCTTTGCATTGATAACATCCTTATCAAGCGCAATGATTTTCTTCGGGCAAGCGTTTACGCAAAGCTCACAGCCTTTACACACTGCCTGATTTACTGTAATTCCGGGCATCGACTTAACCTCCCTATTTATGATTCCTCAGTTTCCCAAGGTTTTGTTACTATTATATCTATGGGATACATGTTTGAAATTTTCCCGGCAACTTCGTCTGCAAACTTCTTTTCGCAGGTTGTCATTATCATGGGCAAGCCGAGAATTTCAGCTGTACGCTCAGCATAATCGGCACCTTCGATCACATTCTCAGGCGTTGTCTCACCGCACAGATGAGCATTGCTCACTACCGCTGTCGCCTTAAGCCTTGAGGTGTACTCAATCTCACGAAGAAGCTGTGCAGAGTTTTCGGGATCATTTTCCATGTCACGATATCTGTTGACAACATATATCATCTGATATTCGATTTCTGAAAGCTGTCTGTTGAATCTTCCGAGAGCCGTTGAGCCGTCATCATCGCCGCCAACATCGATAATAACCGTATCCTTGTTTTCAAACACAGAATACATTCTGGCAGGCAAAGACGGCAGATCGACATTGGAATGTGCGAAATTGGGTGCTATAAGCTCTATACCTCTTTCAGCGAGGAACTCAGGGTAATCACTTGAGCGAAAATAGGGATTGACTATATCCATATCAACCAAAGTTACCCTCTCACCCATTGCCGCACGTTCTGCTGCAATATTCAGCGCAAGATTTGTCTTTCCGCAGCCGTAGTGGCCGCAGATGATAATGAATTTTCCGAGATTAGCTGTATTCATACATCAACCGCCATAGATTTAATGTAGATAATTATACCACTGATTTTTATACATTTCAACAATATTCGTTATCAATTTAAATCACAAAAGTCTGTTCTTTTTATACTACTTGCCATATATTGCGCTTAATCTCTCTGCAATGAATTTAAAACAGGGTCCTGCACTGACCGTTCCCGATACTGCATCCTCCGCCAGAACCACACACACAAACTGCGGCTCATCGGCAGGAAAAAAACCTGCAAACCACCCTCGCGTCACTTTTCTGCCGTCCCTTGTTATACCCGTTTCCGCAGAACCTGTTTTGGCCGATATGGAAACATGCTCTGAATATACGCTCCTGCCTGTACCGTATCTCATCACAGCCTCCATGTATTTTTTTATTTTCTGCGCCGCTCCCTTTTCTATTGCCGTGTATGGAGGTCTGCTTTTCCATTCTCCTATCCCTTCAAGATTTGAATTGACTGTTTCCTTGACAATCCGTGGTGTGATGTATTCTCCATCATTCGCAATGCATGCTGTCAGTGCAGCTATCTGCACAGGATTTGCCATAAGCGAACCTTGCCCGAAGGAAAAATTTGCAAGTCCTGCAGGTCTTGACAGTTCTTCCTCGTCAGGCAAATTTCCTGTACCTGTCATATAATTTTCCCCCAGTTCAACCGCACTGCCAAAGCCCAGCATCTTTGCTTTATCAAGTATTTTTTTATATCCTATTTCTTTTGATAATGCGATAAAATATGTGTTGCAGGAATATGCAACTGCCATCTCAAAATTAATCTCGCCATGTCCATGCGTACTGCTGCATTTCATAATCCTGTCTCCGATTTCTATTGATCCGCTGCAGCAATAGTTAAATTCTTCATAGCCGATTTCAAGAGCTGATGCAGCTACCGCAAGCTTGAATACCGATCCTACATCGTATGACGAAAAAGCCTTGTTCACAAGAGGAGATGAATCCGCATCAAGATATTTGGATATATTATTCTGCTCAAAGGAAGGAGCTGATACACAGGCAAGTATGTCGCCTGTTTCAGACTCCATTATGACAATTGCACCTGAAGTCAGATACTGCTCTGCCGCCCTCTGTGCCATAAGCTGAATGGAAGAGTCTATTGTCAGCACAACTCCTCCATTTGAATTATGGGTAGTATCGCGAATAATCGCTTTTTCTCCCAGGCTTTCGCCTAAAGCATTAACACGATATGTTATTTTATATTCACCGCCGAAACTTTCAAGCAGATTATCGTATGCTTTCTCAACACCATAGACGCCCTGTCCTTCAGAGCTGAGATAACCTGTTACATGAGGTGCGACCGGCTCATTTCCGTATCGTCTGACACACTTGATTATATCAGTGTATTCACCGCTCAAATTCTCCGGTATATCAATCACAAACGGTCTCCCGCTTTTTATCTTTTCCTCCAGACCATCAAGGTATCTGCTGTCAACGGTCGACAGTAATTTTGCCGTGGAATCGTACGTTGGGTTGATTACTGCCTTATATTCAGATGCTCCGCCTGAAATTATATTCATATTCCTGTCGTAGATTCGTCCTCTTGTTTTGTATACAGACAATGTGTATGAGCTCTGAGAGTTTCCTGCCGCAATGTATTTGTCAGAAAAAGTAACATTCATAAGCCATCCTGTAAGCAATACCATAAGAAAAATATACGAACAGAAAAACGCCACTGCTCTTCGTCCCATAATTATCACCTCAGATTTTATTATGGAGCAAAAAACACAAACAAAAACAGTACAACTCATAAAAGCCGTACTGTTCTTTGTTAATAAATATATATATTCTCTTCGTCGTCCCTGAGTTCGTCCTCTATTTCCCATGGCATAGCATCCGCCGGGTTTATCTGTGATTTTCCGCGGTTATCCGATTTATAAACATATTCTCCGCTTTTTTCATCAAGATAATAATATTTTCCTGTTCTGTTATCGTAATAATAGAAGATTCCCGTTTCCTCATCGAGATAGTCGCCGTACTCATTTGTCTTATACCTTGGTGCATCTGACAAAGGCTGCTCTTCCCTTTCGGACTCGCCTGTGCCCATGCTTCCGATTCCGTAATAGGATTGATTACGGATATTTTCCGATGCACGTTTCTTTGAAATCGTCCTGAAATCATCACCGTCAAAGGCAGAAAATCCGCCTGCGTCCTGAGCAAACTCCACATTACGCTTTTCCTTATTGATATAAGGTGAGATTTTAAGCGATACCACCGAAACCGATGCGAGCAGAATAACGTACATAATCCTCTCTGCAAAACGCCAGTTAAAAACGGCCTTTACGGTTGTTCCTGTCATTCTGGAGGAAAGGAAATACCATTTTATCTGCACAGTATCGACGTCCACTTCCTCAACAAAGAAACTCCAGTTATATGATTGTGCAAAGCATCCGCGCAGTGCTGAGCATACTGAAAGCAATGCAATGACGGAAAGAACAGTGGTTGCAAGTCCCGATATTCCGAGCAGATAACCATATGAGGTTTTAGCTGATTTTCCGGCTGCTGCCGAACTGATTTCTGCGGCAGTAAGTAATGCACACAGCATAAATACAGCCTGCACAACAGTCTCACCATCAGCCTTGAGAAAGATTATTTCCGCTATAACCGCCAGAACAAGCACAACTGTGCCGATAACAGATACACTGAGCGATGTCAGAAGCCTTCCGCCGCCGTCACGCGATAAAAACCACGCTCCTACTGAACCTGCCGCCAGCAAAAGCATACCGGCTGAAGAAAGCAGAGCAACAAGTATATTGCCGCCTGCTGCCAGAGCGATAATTGACCATACTGTTCTGATAACGGCATATATACATACAATAACCGCAGCAAACTTTACAGCAGGATTTTTCAGTGTCAGCCTGGCCATATACATTTCAGTATTGTACTGTGTTTCCTTGGGGACACTTTTTTTATGTGCCATACCTTATGAACCTCACTAAACTACTTTCTTCTCTGATTCTGATTCCTTCCCTGGCCGGGCTGCTGCATAGGACGCTGCTGAGGAGAAACGGGTCTGCCCTGATTCTGTCTGTTAACATTGGGATTCTGCTGATTTTTCTGTACAGGTCTTCCCTGTACAGGTCTTTGCTGACCATTATTCCTCTGAGGATTGGGCCTTTGCTGATTATTTCTCTGCTGACTGTTCTGATTGGGTCTTGGCTGATTGTTGTTTTTCTTCTGAGCCTTTTCGGCCTGAGCATAAGGGTCAAAGTCCATAACAGGAATATTCTTCTGTTTTGTCTGCTGTGTGTTCTGTTTCTGTGTCTGAGATTCTACAGGCTTGGGGGCAGCCTCTTCCTTTATAGCCTTTTCAACAGCATCAGATACAGCTTTTCTGAGCTTTTCATCCTTAATTTTGTTCTCACGGGTCTTGATGGTATTTTCAGTAACCACCTTCTGAGGGAAGATCGCTTCCTTTGGAACTTCTGTTTCTTTCTTCTCTTCAGTCTCTTTCTTTTCTTCCTTTACCTGCTGTTTTGTCTCTTCTGAAGCCGCAGGGAGTGCCTGCTGTACTACAGTCTCTGCTTCTATGGCAGCAACTGTGGCAGCAGCTGATGCAGCCTTTGCCTTACTGTTCTTAAGCTTTTTGCTTTCTCCCTTTCCTACGATATCCTTTGTTTTATCCGTATAAGTAATCTGATACCTTCTGTCTCTTATAGCAGCATCCACTTCTCCGAATACCTCTGCGGTTACCGTACGCGCTTTGAGAAGAACTATCCAGACACATATATACAGCAGCGGGGCAATGCAAAGTCTGAGCAAATCACAAAATGCCCCTGTGAAGTATTCATCACCGATATCACCTATCCAGAATCTTGCAATTATATACATAAGCGGAGTCAGTGCAGTGAAAATTATACCGACTATGGCAAGATTTTTAATTGATTTGATATAAATCCGCCTTATCATATTTCTGGAAATTACATTTATAATGAAACATGCTGTCAGTATAGACATGAATGTAACAACCATATATATGAAATAAAATGCCAGAACGCCGAAAGGCACACTGCTTCTGTGAACAATGCAGTACATCGCTCTGTAGATGATGTAATAACAAAGCAGAACATTATACGCAAGCCTGCAATAACCCAGTATTACAAGCGGTTTCTCGCGCAGCATAGGTATACTTGAGCCACATTCAAGAAAATATGCGTAAAATACAACTACAATAAACAGTAAGCTTATTATAAGGTCAACAGACACCATTGTTGTTGTCAGTGAACTCATCTGAATTCCGCTTTTGCCGGTCAGTTTGAGCACATCTGCAATAGCTGTTATCAGTCCGTACAGAATAACACCTATAACATATATCGAGCTTCTTTTAAGGCAGCTTGTGAGAAAGACTTTTCCGTCAAGTCCAACCTGTCTGTTATTCTTCATAAGGTTATGCCTCGTTTCTGAATCTTCTGTTTCTTTTCTCCTGTTTTTCCGATACGATGGTTTCTATCTTAAGGTTATCGGAAAGATCAATATCATCAGGCTCTGTCGGAGGCTTCGAATAAGAATTCAAGGCCCTGTTATAGGGGTCAGCTTTTCTTTTCTGCACTTCGACGACTTCAGCTTTATTCACTTCTTCACGCTTTTTTTCCGTTTCCTCAATTTCGCTGACCATACTGAGAAGCTGCTCATTCATGCGCTGAACATTCTCAATAGACTGCACATTTCCTTCTTCCGGTGTTTCCCCGGCGATTTCTGCCTCTTCCGTATCAGGTTCGTCATCAACTATATCCACAAGAGTGGAATACACAGAACCCAGTGCCTTCTGCATTGCAGGGAAGGTCATTGGGTCAGGTTTTTCATCCTTGCCCTTTATCTTTGATTTTGACTTATGGGCATAACGCTGTTCAAGCACGCTTGCCAGTAAATGAGCAGGGGTTGATGATGAGGAATTTCTGGGCGTAAGATTCTTTTTTTCATTCTTGCTGTCCACTCAGAAAACCTCCTCATGTAATAAAATATAAGCAAAAAAATAAGTATGTATATCATAACGCACCCCAACGTCAACACACAAAGCAGCAAAATGGGGATTTGCTATTTTATAATTATAACATATCTGTATTTTATGTCAATCAGTTAACTCAAAATAGAAATTATCGGTATACATTGCTTTTATGAACGAACAGCATTTTTCTGAAAAGAACTCCGTCTTTTGAAAATCCAAAAGACGGAGTATATTTTTGATTAATATGCCTTACCCCAGCAGACCATATGCTTTGCTTCCTTACCGCAGCATACGCACTTGTCGGAGATATTTCTCTGCTCGTGAGGAATACATCTGGAACCGACACCTGTTGTTTCCTTGACCTTATCTTCGCACGCCTCGTCGCCGCACCACATAGCATAAACAAAGCCGTCGCCCTTTTCCTCGAGGGTCTTTGTAATTTCATCCATGGTAGTACAGTCATAGCTTCTGTTGTTTCTGTTCTCAAAAGCCTTCTGATACAGTCCGTCATGAACTGCAGTAAGTCTCTCGTTGACAGTTTCAACAAGCTCAGAGAGGTTTGCAGTTACCTTCTCTCTGTCATGACGTGTTACAAGCACGCACTGGCCGTTTTCGATGTCACGGGGACCGATCTCAAGACGTACGGGAACACCCTTCATCTCGTACTCAGAGAACTTCCAGCCTGCAGAATTGTCGCTGTCGTCAACCTTTACGCGGATTCCTGCTGCCTTGAGTGTATCACGAAGCTCGTATGCCTTGTCGAGAACGCCGGGCTTATGCTGAGCAATGGGAAGAATAACGACCTGAACAGGTGCTACCGCAGGAGGCAGAACGAGACCGTTATTATCACCGTGAGTCATGATGATAGCGCCGATGAGTCTGGTGGTAACGCCCCAGGAAGTCTGGAACGGATACTCGAGCTTGTTTTCCTTGCTTGTATACTGAATACCGAATGCTCTTGCGAAGCCATCTCCAAAGAAGTGGGATGTACCTGCCTGAAGTGCCTTGCCGTCGTGCATAAGTGCTTCGATTGCATAGGTATCAACAGCACCTGCAAACTTGTCGCTCTCGGTTTTTACGCCCTTTACAACAGGCATTGCAAGGCTCTCTTCGCAGAACCTTGCATATGTATCAAGCATTCTGACTGTCTCTTCTCTTGCTTCTTCTGCAGTTGCGTGGATAGTGTGACCCTCCTGCCAGAGGAACTCACGGGAACGAAGGAAAGGACGGGTGGTCTTTTCCCATCTTACAACGGAAACCC
>JAZSNZ010000223.1:0-3659 GCA_045536645.1 Acutalibacteraceae bacterium | reverse complement strand
CCTTCCCCAGCGGACATACTCAGAGCGCCTTTGCTCTCTGGGGCAGCCTTGCCACAAGCGTAAAGAATGCATGGCTCAAGGTGCTGTTTATCATGCTTGCTGTGGCAGTAGGCTTTTCGAGAATGTACCTGGGCGTTCATACGCCTGCTGACGTAATCGTAGGCGCACTTGCAACTATCGTATGCATTGTTCTGGTTGTCCTTTTTGTAAAGCTCGAAAAGGAATCCATCGTGCAGGATCTTATCATATCAGCTGTATTTGTGCTCATCTCCGCAGTCCTTATCACATACAGCCTTATCCTTCACAGTAAGGGTCTTATCGATATGGAAAGCGTTATCGACTGCTGTAAGTCGGGGGGAGTCAGCATAGGCTTTGCTGTCGGATTCTTCTTCGAGCGCAGATATGTAAAGTTTGAGCCGAAGGTTGGCACATGGTACCATCAGATTATCAAGATAGTTGTAGGTCTGGGCGTGCTGGTGGGCATCAAGTCAGGTCTCAAGCCCGTTCTCCACGCTGTTATGCCTGAGCCTGTTGCAGATGCACTGCGCTATGCCGTCATCATCCTCTGGGCAATGGTATTCTGGCCTATGATATTCAAGTGCTTCGCAAAGAACAAGGCAGAAGCACCCATCGAAGGCTGATAGGTTATATCTCACAAATTTACTAAGTGATATCTATCAGTTTTAGACTAAGTTTAGAAGTTTGTCCAAACTGTGTCAAACTTTAATAAAGGACTTGAAAAAATAACGGACATCATATAAAATGATATTCGGTAAAAAACAAATTTTAATAACGGAGGTTATTATAATGTCAGTAAGAGTTGCAATCAATGGTTTTGGCCGCATCGGCCGTCTCGCATTCCGTCAGATGTTCAGAGCAGAGGGTTACGAAATCGTTGCTATCAACGACCTCACCAGCCCCAAGATGCTCGCACACCTTCTCAAGTACGACACCGCTCAGGGCCCCTATGCACTTCCCGTTGAGAGCGATGACACTTCCATCACTGTTGATGGCACCAAGATCGAGATCCTCGCTGAGAAGGACCCCGCAAACCTTCCCTGGAAGGAAATCGGCGTAGACGTAGTTCTCGAGTGCACCGGTTTCTTCGCATCCAAGGCTAAGAGCCAGGCTCACATCGATGCAGGCGCTAAGAAGGTTGTTATCTCTGCTCCCGCAGGCAACGATCTTCCCACTGTTGTATTCAGCGTTAACGAGGGCATCCTCACCGCTGAGGACACCATCATCTGCACTGCTTCCTGCACCACCAACTGCCTCGCTCCCATGGCTAAGGCTCTTAACGACTATGCTCCCATCCAGAGCGGTATCATGTCCACCATCCACGCTTTCACAGGTGACCAGATGGTTCTCGACGGTCCTCACAGAAAGGGTGACTTCCGCAGAGCACGTGCAGCTGCAGAAAACATCATCCCCAACAGCACCGGCGCTGCAAAGGCTATCGGTCTTGTTATTCCCGAACTCAACGGCAAGCTCATCGGCTCCGCACAGAGAGTTCCCGTTCCCACCGGTTCTTCCACCATCCTCGTTGCTGTTGTTAAGGGCAAGGACGTTACCAAGGACGGTATCAACGCTGCTATGAAGGCTGCTTCCTCCGAATCCTTCGGTTACACTGAAGAACAGCTCGTTTCCAGTGATATCATCGGCATCACCTACGGTTCTCTGTTTGACGCTACCCAGACCATGGTTTCCAAGATCGACGACGATACCTATCAGGTACAGGTAGTTTCTTGGTATGATAACGAGAACAGCTACACCAGCCAGATGGTTCGTACTATCAAGTACTTCGCTGAACTCAGCAAATAAGAAACAAAAAACATTTTGTGCCGCGGAATATCCGCGGCACTGTTTTTATATCTTATTAATTGTAATTGACAAAACACCGTCTGTATGATAAACTTAAAAAACTTATGAAACTTGTGTTTTTCGGAGGATCAAAATGCTCCCGCTAATAATAAACAGCCTTCTTTTGGGAATCGGTCTTGCTATGGATGCCTTCTCGGTCTCTTTGGCAAACGGACTGAACGAACCGTATATGAAGAAAAAGAAAATGTGCGGTGTAGCCGGTGTTTTCGCTTTGTTTCAGGCAATAATGCCTTTGCTGGGATGGGTTTGCGTACATACTGTAGTTCAATATTTCAAAACTTTTGAAAGATTTATTCCGTGGATTGCACTTGGGTTGTTGGGTTTTATCGGTGGAAAAATGATATACGAGGGCATCAAGTGTAAAGATGAAAGCTGTGAATTACGCAGTGTAGGATTGGGTGCCCTTCTTGTTCAAGGCGTCGCCACCTCCATTGATGCACTTTCAGTAGGATTCACAATTGCAAGTTACGATATATTCTCTGCGCTGTCGGCAGCTCTTATCATTGCTATCGTTACTTTTTTAATCTGCTTTGCGGGAATTTTTATCGGTAAAAAAGCCGGAACCAAGCTGGCGGGAAAAGCAGGCATACTTGGCGGCGTAATTCTTATAATCATTGGAATTGAAATATTTATTGTCGGTATCATATAAGACGCAAAATCACCAAAAACAAAAAGCTGTTGCTTCATAAAACGCAACAGCTTCTTTTATTTTACTTTTTCACCTTCTGCAGCGCCGAAATAATTACCGGGCACAAAACCGTACATGTAATAACTTCAACAATAAAATTAATCCCCACCAAACTAAGAAAGATAAAAGTAACCGCATCAGCACCGGCGGCACTCGCCCACTCTTTCAAAAGTGGGTTAAACAGAGTAACAAAGGCAACAACAAAAATGGCAGTATTAAAAAGCGGAAGCAAAGCGGACAACAATATAGTACGCCATTTTTTGCTTTCAAACTTCTTAGTAGCAAACACTACCGCTATCAAACAGCATGCGGCGAGAACAACGCGCAAGGCAGAACCCAAAAAAGTGCGTAACGGGCTCAGCATAAACATAACGTTACCGCTCACCTCAAAGCCGACAGCGCATTCAACGAATAGCGTAATACCCATAGCGGCA
This sequence comes from Acutalibacteraceae bacterium, assembly GCA_045536645.1. Classification (GTDB taxonomy): domain Bacteria; phylum Bacillota; class Clostridia; order Oscillospirales; family Acutalibacteraceae; genus JAISGQ01. Next base: position 656 of record JAZSNZ010000223.1, on the reverse strand, counting down.
GAGACAATCAAGCCGCACTTTGCGCCGTAATGTATACATGCAATAGCCATGGGAACCAATGCCAATGTAAGTGATATCTGGAGCGTATTTGTCAACAGTGTGGACAAAAGCTGAAGCACAATTGTAAGAGAACAGAGAATGGCGCAATCAACAATAAATTTATTCTTTTTCATAAAAACACCTCTTTAATAATAGGTATTATACTGAAATATCGAAAAAATGCAACACAATTAATATAAAAGCTTAAAATAATATACACATAAAATGAGGATAACGCTAAAAATATCTTTATTTTTACAAAAATCTATGTTATAATGATTCGATTAAAAGATTAAGAGGTGCTTTTTCTTGGATATCAGAGATATTTCGGATAACAGCCATATATATTTTGTCGGCATAGGCGGTATATCTATGTCTTCTTTGGCAGAGATACTGTACAAAAAAGGATATAAGGTGAGCGGCTATGACTGTTCCGCTTCCCCTGCTACCGATCGTTTGAAGTCACTGGGTATCCCTGTTTTTCACGATACCATGCCGCAACATATCGATACTGTAACAGTTGCGGTGGTAACTGCTGCGGTGCATGAAGACAACCCGGAAATACTCCAGCTTCGCGCAAAAGGTATTCCTTGCTATTCCAGAGCAGAGCTTTTGGG
>JAZSNZ010000215.1:0-3011 GCA_045536645.1 Acutalibacteraceae bacterium | reverse complement strand
TGCCTTGATCTCTCCTTGAATGTAAACACCATCTTTACAAGCTTAAATATCATTTTGATATCTGTCAAAAAACTGACATTTTCTGCATACCATACGCTATTTTCAAAATTAATCATGTATTTGCTGAGCTCTTTTTCATTTTCCAGCTCTATCATAATCGGGCATTCAAGTCCGGGACGAACAGCAGACATAGCCTTATGTCTCTCGGTCATTCGCTCCATATAGAAAATGGGAACTGCCCTCGGACCGATTATAGACATATCGCCCTTGAATATATTTATAAGATTAGGCAATTCATCAAGGGAAAATTTTCTGATGAAACGTCCGTATCTGGTAAGTCTCTGACTGGGAGGAAGCTGCCTGCCCTCACTGTCCACGGTATTCCTCATACTGCGAAACTTGAGGATGTTGTAGCTTTTTCCTTTATAACCGTAACGTGTCTGCTTATAGATAATGGGTCTGCCCAGATCGATAAGAGAAAGAATAGCCAGAACAAGATAAACAGGCGAAAGAATGATAATGATCGGTGTTATGATCAGCAGATCCAAAGCACGCTTTCCAAATTTAGTATAAAAAGAGTTCTTCGGCCTTACTTCTTTTGCAATGCTGTTTGCATGGTCAAGATTCTTCTGCTTCAGAAATAATGCCATTGCTTCTTCTTCTGCAGAAAATATATTATTTCCCTGTTTTTCCTTCATGCTGCTTGCCTCCAAATGCTATATTACTTATTTGCCCTTATATTCATTGCACAGTCTGATAATCATTGCTGCTTCCTCATCTGTCAGCTCAGGATACATGGGAAGTGTTGCACAGTGAGCAGCCAGCTGCTCTGCATTCGGGCAGTCTCCCTCCTTGTAACCAAGGAATTCATACGCCTGCTGCAGATGACAGGGAACGGGATAATGACGGTTGCACTCAACACCGTTTTCTGCCATATACTTCAGGAAATCCTCAGGGTCAGGAAGCTGTACCTCATAAAGATGATAAACATGTTTTGTATTTTCCGGATGAGCCTGCTTTACAAAAAGAGGATTTGTAATCTCATCATCATAACGTGCCCCGATCTCACAGCGACGGTCAGTCCATTCGTCAAGATATTTAAGACTGACAGACAATACTGCTCCCTGAACACCTTCAAGACGCATATTGTAACCAATTACCTCATGGTAGTAACGCACACTGCATCCCTGATTCTTATATACCTCGATCTTATCCATCCACTCTTTATTATTTGTGCCTACCGCACCGCCTTCACCGAAAGCATAAAGGTTCTTGCCGGGATAGAAAGAGAAGCAGCTGATATCAGCAAGATTACCGGTCTTTACACCTTCAAATTCAGCTCCTGCGGACTGAGCACAGTCCTCAATAACATAAAGTCCATACTTATCTGCAATCTTTCTGATAGCCGTAAAATCAAAGGGCTGACCATAAAGGTGAACACCTGCTATAGCCTTTGTTTTATCAGTTATAGCCTGCTCTGCCTTAACAGGGTCGATCTCCCATGTATCGGCAGTACAATCAACAAAAACAGGCTTTGCACCTGTATATGATACTCCCCACGCAGTTGCAATATAGGTGTTTGCAGGCACAATTACCTCGTCCCCCTCACCTATTCCGAGTGCAAGCATTGCAAGGTGAAGTGCACTTGTTCCATTGTTCACTCCGGTCATATATTTTACACCGATATATTCTCCAAACTCTTTGGCAAACTTATCGGCATACTTTCCTCCGGAAAATGCAGTTTCTTCACATACAGCCTCTATTGCCTGCATATATTCCTCTTTGTGTGCCCTGAAATTTCTTGTCAGATCAATTCTGCTAAGCATTTATTATCACTCCAAATATTCATCAAGATCGTATACCGTATTTATCTTTCCCGACAAAACACTTATCATTGTCGGAGTCTTGGAATTAACCCTTATCGCCGTCGGGCGTGAATCGTCTATCTCCGATGATTTCAAAATGGGCTTCATTGAGTAAAGCGACTTCTCATAATTGAATCCGTATTCGGGTCTCATATATTTACGAGCAAGGTGGCTCATATGCTCCCATGCAGACTCAGGCTTATGAGGACAGTCGTTGCAATTTTTGAGCTGTTCCGGTGAGCAGCCTGTTCCCTGCTGACAATTGAATGTAGGCAGGTCATCATAGCTTGTGATATGAGGTGTAAAGGTAACGGATGTCAGCGAATGATAACCCGTCTTTCCAAAAGGCATTATAGAGAAGAAAGGTCCGTCCATTACTGTAAGGCCTACACCGTTGAGCTTTTCAGCTACTGAGCAGAGAACTATCTCGCACTGCTCATACTTGATGCCGAACATCTGGAAGTTCGCATCATCTCCGCCGACTCTGTCCTCAATCTTGTTGAGTATCTGATTGGTTGATGCATAGGTAGCATTGAGTACAAAGGGAGCTGCCGCGCAGAAATGCTCGTCTCCTATATGATACTCCACCACGTATTCATCCTGCGTACGGATAATGTGATCTATTCGCACCCCGTAGCTGATTTTTACGTTTTTGAGCTTATCAAGCTCTTCGACATAGTAATCGCGAATTATATGTGCATCATATGTATCCTCTTCGGTAAGAAAAGCACCGTCGCACATTCCATGGTTGAAATATGCAGATGCGGCAACCTCATCGCATCTTATTTCCGCAGCCTTGCAGAAATCCTTGAATGCCTCCGCATTTGTCCACGAAAATTTTGCACTGGTCGCATATATCTGCATGAATGTATCGTGTATGGCAAAACCGAAGTCATCATGGAAGCGTCTGTAATAATTGGCAGACTTCTTTGCTGTGGAAAGGCTTCTCGGATAATGATACCCCATATGTACACGGGCCTGGTTGATATATGTAGCCCTCGCAAAAGGACTGTCATCATATTCAAGAGTAAGAACCGATTCCTGCTTTTTTCCGCACTTATCTGCGGCATACAGTCCGTAGATTCCTGCTCCGATAATGATTCGATCGAATCTTTTTATATTATCCATTTGTATGATCCTTACTTA
>JAZSNZ010000294.1:0-4752 GCA_045536645.1 Acutalibacteraceae bacterium | reverse complement strand
GATGTTGTTGGTATTTTTATAATCAGCTGCATGGGTATGGGCAACAGGCTCGACCCTACCCGCATCACCGTTTCCGACATAAGCAAAACCTCCTGCGACGGGCTTGCAAGGGTGATGCGTAAGGAGCTGAGAAAACGAGGTATATCGAAGCTCAAGTGCGTATGGACCACAGAAGAAGCTATTTCTCCCGAGGAATGCGACGAACAGCTCCCCGAAGGCTGTTCGAGAAGAAGCCTGCCGGGCAGCATTTCCTTTGTCCCCTCCACCGCAGGTCTGATCATCGCTGGGCAGGTAATTCGTGATATATGTGGTATTTCCGCAAAAGCATAAAAATATTTTGCTTTTGCTATTGACAAATAAAACCGCACGTGATATTATATTCAAGCATTAAACGCCATGGACACTTAGCTCAGCTGGTAGAGTCCCTGCTTGACGTGCAGGTTGTCAGCGGTTCGATTCCGTTAGTGTCCACCAAAATCCCGTATCCATTGGATACGGGATTTTTTTATTTACCATTTCTGCCTGTCCTTTTGCTTCTTAAACAATTCTTAAATTTCTTCCATCTTTTTCTTAATGTGTTAAAGTAGTATTATATGAATGCCGAGAAAGGAAGAATGCTTCTGATGAGCAACGTACTTGTCTGCGATGACGAAAGGGATATCGTCTCTGCACTTAAAATATATCTGACAGCCGAAGGCTACAGTGTATACGAAGCATACAACGGAGCAGAGGCTCTTGAGATAATCAGAAGCAACGACATCCATCTTGTACTGATGGACGTTATGATGCCGGTTATGGACGGAATCGCCGCAATGGCAAAGCTGCGCGAGGAAAGCAATATCCCCGTTATAATGCTGACTGCCAAGAGTCAGGACATCGACAAGGTCTTAGGGCTTGGCATAGGCGCTGACGATTACGTTACAAAGCCCTTTAATCCTGTTGAGCTGATGGCAAGGGTAAAATCCCATACACTGTTGCCACTGGAGTGAAAACCGCTCTGACAAATACAGACAAAAAGGGCGTGCAGAACATCTGCACGCCGGTTTTATTAAAACTCTATTTCAAGTAAATCAAGCATTCCCTCGCCTGCAAACTTAAGATAAAGTGCTTTGTCGCCCTTTTCAAAGGAGACATCTGCTGTAACTGTCTGCCAGCCGTTTAAAGGGGTTATATCGAATACGCCTATCGACTCTCCGTCGATGGTGTGAGATACAGAGAGCGTGCCTTTTGCAGTACCGCGGTATGTTATGCCAAGCTTATCATTACCGTCAAAGGCAAAGTATTTGTAACCTATAAGCGTGCCGTCTGCTATTTCGGCGATGAATCTGTCCTCTCCTTCGTGGTTGACATTTGGGAAGCTGAAGGTGTATATACTGTTGGAGCCGTGAGGCATATTGCCGTTTGTTATATTGCATGCAATGGGTGCAGGGTATTTCCCCTCTGCCCTCAGCGCTCCGCCGTTAAGGCCGCAGGAGGTTATCTCCACCTGAGCGATACTGCCGTCGGGCTTTATTTCTATTCTTTCCGCACAGGCCTGGCGGCTGTAGTCAGACTTGTGGGTCAGACGGTGATAGAATACATACCACTGACCGTTTATGTACTCTATACTGCCGTGGGTCGTGCCTGTCATATTGAGCCTGTCTTCGCTTGTGCGTCCGTTAAAGCCTACATCACCGTTTGAAACTATAGTACCGCCGAAAACGAAATCTCTATCGGGGTAAGGGCTGGTCGCATAGCACAGTTCATGATTCTGCATTGAGGAGTAGATGAAATAATAGGTGTCTTTTATTTTGCGTATTGAGGCAGCCTCAAAGAAGGGGTGCTCCTCGAATGTTGTACCCTTTACTCTGTAGGGGATTATATGCTTTGCTTTTTCCTTTACTGTCAGCATATCGTCCCCGACAACCACCATACAGGGACCCATTACGCTGTCCTTCTTCGCCATTTCAATTATCTCGTCTCTGCTCTTTCCGAACATTCCCATTTCAGACTGAATGTGCTCTTCGTTTTCAAAGAAGTCTTCCTCTTCCTCAAAGGGGTACTGGGTGCCGTAATAAATGCGGATCGTTCCGTTGTCGTTGATTACGCCCGGGTCAAAACAGACATAGTCGAGCATGGGAGTGCCGTCGGGATTCTTTACAAAGCCGATATATTCATACTGTCCTGCGGGAGTATCGCACACCGCAACGCTTATAGGGCCGTGATAGCCGCCATGGCCGAAGTCGCCCGACATGCAGTAATAGAGATAATATCTGCCATCAACGCCCCGCACAACATCAGGGGCGTACATATACTTGCGGTTTTCATAGTCGGGGTCCTGCTCGGCTCGGTATATAACGCCCTCTCGTCTCCAGTCGGACAGGTCATCTACAGGTGCTGAATATACAGTATAATCCAGCATGCAGAAGGTCTCGCCGCCCTCCTTGTCGTGGGAGCCGTAAAGATACACCCTGTCTCCGAAAACATGGGGCTCACCGTCGGGAATGCACTCGTAAAGAGGCAGGAAAGGATTGTAAACCTGTTTTTTATTCATAATTATTTCTCCATGACTTTAGTTTTGTTACCTTCTATTGTAACATAGCTTAAAATATAATCAATAAAAATTTTTCATTTTTTATCGTACCGACTGAGAAAAGCACTGAAGGGAACAGATATCTGCAATCAGATGTCTGTTCCCTTTCAGGTCATTCGGACTTAAGTTGTCAATTATAATGCGCTTACTCCACTCTGATAAGGTACTGACAGTAAGCATACACATTCTGGATTTTTTTTGCCTCTACGCCGTCGTCTGCCTGTATTATCGGCTGAGTCTCAGAAGGCGTAGTATACAGCTTGAAAACCAACGCGTGCTGTCCTGGTCTCATATTTCGCACTTTTTTGTAGGTGAACTCACGCTTTGCAACGCCCAGATGATTGAAAATTACAGACTCAATATCGGGATTGCTGAAGCTCTTCACATAGTCATCATCGTCGAAGATCTCAAGAAGATGTTTGGCTTCTTCAAAGGGGATATTAGTGCATTTGAACTGCCCCTCGTTCAATACTGACATCATACTGCTGTTATCAAGCAGCAAAAACGGAAATGCTCTCAATTCTGCCATAATTATGCCTCCTTTTATAATATTGATGATACCGTACTTCAGGCAGATTCGATATCACCTTATAAAGCCGGTTCCAATTTAAACAATATGTGTTCTGTAATTGGATTATGCGGCTTTTTATAATTATAAAATATAATAAAAGTCTGTTTCTGTGACCTGGGTCACAGAGAAACGTTTAACCTTTGAACTTTTTGAAAACAAATGGATTCTACGGCTGTCTGAGCAATTGACAGCGCACGACAAGGGGTGATATGATACCATTAAGGACAGTGTTTTTATTAATAAGCGAAAACGATGACTGAAAAAAGGTGGTGTGAATGTGTTTGAGTCGGTATATCGGGAGATGTTTCCTTTCTGGGAGGAAATATCGGAAAAGGATAAGGAACGTATATGCAGTAATTCTCAGGCTGTAACATACCCGAAGGGAACGCATATACACGATGGTCGCGAATGCTCAGGTGTGATACTCATCAGAAGCGGCTGTCTGAGGGTGTATATCCTTTCCGAGGAGGGCAAGGAGGTAACTCTTTACCGTCTGCATTCGGGAGAGCTGTGCATGCTGTCTGCATCCTGCGTTCTGCAGAGTATAACCTTTGACGTCCACGTTGATGCGGAGGAAAACAGCGAGTGCTATGTCATAAGCGGGCAGACCTACGCCGCCGCATGCGACCATAATCCGCACATTAAAATATTTACCCTTGAGCTTACCGTGAATCGTTTTTCATCGGTCATGTGGGTAATGCAGCAGATACTTTTTATGAGTATGGACAAACGCATTGCCATCTTTCTGCGTGATGAAGCTGCCAGGCTTGGCTCTGACATTATACCGCTGACTCATGAGCAGATTGCCAGATACATAGGCTCTGCACGTGAGGTGGTCACAAGAATGCTTAAATATTTCTCAAACGAGGGAATAGTTGAGGTGCTGCGAAAGGGCGTTAGGATAATCGACGAAAAACAGCTTTGTAAAATTGCTCTCCAGCGTTTTTAAGAGAAAAGCCGCAGCATAAGCTGCGGCTTTTGTTATTGACCTTGTAATTTCACTGTCTTTCGGCGTGTTTTTCAAGCCACTTTGCGACGCCATCGTTATCGTTGCTGTCGATTACGCCTGTTGCCATGGCTTTCAGCTCATCAACGGCGTTTTCCACCGCATAGCATTCATCGGATATCTCAAACATGGGGATATCGTTTATGGCATCTCCGAATGACACTATCCTGTCACAATTCCAAAGCTTTTTAAGCTTTTCTATGGCGTATGCCTTGGATGCCCGTTTGGGCATTATCTCAAACCAGTATTCTGTGCGGTATATTTCCTGCTGGATGGTACAGCGAAATCTCTCATCTTCTGACAGCTCGTCGTATGCCTCCTGCAGCTCTTCCCTGTCGCCTATGCAGGTAAAATAAAATATATCTCCGTCAAACAAGCTCTCCGAAGATTTAAGAGGTCTGCGTCGGGGGTCTCCCTGTCTGAGGCTCAGATATCTTTTTCCGCCCTCGTTTTCTCTGTCTGTTACCCACGAAAGCTTTTCTGTACCGTCTATAAAGGAATAAACAAAGGGGCTTATGCGGTACTTATCAAGGACGGATATTATTTTTTCACGCTCCTGCTTATCAAACAAGTCGGATCGTAGCCATGTCGTTCTGTGAGCCA
>JAZSNZ010000300.1:0-4261 GCA_045536645.1 Acutalibacteraceae bacterium | reverse complement strand
TTGCATACACTCTGCAGATTGTCGGTCAGAAGTATGCGGAAGCAACGGTTGCTTCCATCACCATGAGCTTTGAAAGCGTTGTGGCGGCTCTCGGCGGCTGGTTCATTTCGGGCAACGCCCTGGCAGGCAGAGAGCTTATCGGCTGCGTGCTTGTCTTCGGTGCGATCATCATTTCCCAGCTCCCCGAGAGGAAGAAGAAAGCTCAGGCTGTGTAGACAAAAAAACTGCTTCCCCTTGGGAAGCAGTTTTTTTGTTTCAGACTGTCAAAGAACATCTTAAAACCTCCCTCTGACGATGAGAGGCTGTTCCTTATCCCCCTCTGATGAAGGGAGGCAAGGGATGGGGTGCTTTTTTATTTAATCATCGTCTTCGTCGAAGTCGTCAAGGAGAGAATCGAGACGGTTTGCAGGCTCTTCGTCCTCTTCTTCCATCTCTTTTTCATATGCGCTGCGTGCGTCATATGCAGGCTCTTCGTCCTCTTCTTCCTCTTCTTCCAGTATCACTGCACCGCAGACTTCGCAGTTATATTCAATCTCGCCGTTTCTGATCTGTTCCTCGGTGTAGGTAAATTCACTCTTGCACTTGGGGCAGACAAGTACGTAAAGATCTTCTTCGGGAGAATCGAAGAGATCGTCAAATCTGTCGTCTTCTTCGTTGTACTCTTCGACTTCCTCGTATTCTTCCTCGGAGTCATCAGAATCGTCGTATTCCTCATATTCCTCATCGGACTCTTCCTCGTATTCTTCGTATTCCTCTTCTTCGGAGTCTTCATCAGAATACTCGTCTTCGCCCTCTTCGGCTTCTTCGTATTCCTCTGATTCCTCTTCGAGTTCTTCAGGCTCTTCCTCTATTTCTTCTTCCTCGAGTTCCTCTTCGGGCTCGTCTTCAGCCTCTTCTTCGGAATCATCAATTATTACTGTTACCGTTTCCTCTACAGTCTTGGTGACAGTTTTTTCTTTTATAATTACTGCTTCTTCCTCAGCAGCTTCTTCTGTTTCTTCTTCGATAAGCTCCTCGGCCTCTTCGATTACGGTCTCTTCTTCGATTTCTTCGACCTCTTCAATCTCTTCGACTTCCTCGGTCACTTCTTCCTTCTTCGGCAGGACAACAGGGTCGATATTCAGCTTTTTCGACATGGCGCTTACAACATTTGCAAGCTCCTCGGTGGTGTTCTTCTGCTTTTCGGTCTGCTTGCTTATCTTAAGAAGAAGCTTTGCAAATACCTCAAGATTCTCCGCCTCTATTTCCTTGTCTTTATTATAGGTGGAGATAAACTCATTGATCTGCTGTATTTCATACTCAATGCCCAGCGCGGTGCGCTCGCTTTCCTTTGCAGCGGAAGCATTGTTTTTGAAATTAATGGCTATTCCCTTTGCAAGAGATACAAGAAATACTCCTGACGAAATTCCTGCAAAAAGTCCTATTAATATATTACCGTTTTCTGTCATATTCGCCATAATGAAGAAAATAACAATGCTCAGCAGCACTGCTCCTACGGTAAGCAGAAGCTCTATGGTAGAAAGGGATTTCAATCTGTAGTTGCCCTGAGGCTGATGAGGTGCTCCCATTCTGTTTCTGTAGGTGCCCTGAATGTCACCTGAAGAAAGTCTCGGACTGTACTGCCTTTTTTCTGTCCTTGTGTCTGCACCGCAATATGGGCATTTCATATCCGCAAATTCCAGCTCCTTCTGACAGCTCGGACATTTCTTTACTGCTGTATGTTTATTGCTCCATTCATATGTTTTCATAGTATTTCCCTCCATTGCAGGTTTTGGATACATGAATTTTCATGAGTTTATTTAAAATTTCATCCTGACTTAAATTGATAAATTTCGCGGTTTTTCATATTTAAACAGGGGGAAAATCCCCCTGTTTATTTTGTTGTGGGTAGTCGGGGACGCTGTCCCCGAACTCCTGCAAGGGGATTCTCCCCTTGACCCCATAAGTTTTTTGAAAAAAACTTAACTAAAAACTTTTGGGATTATTCTTCGGTGGACTCTTCGGTGATTTCTTCGGAGACTTCCTCAGAGGTTTCCTCAATTTCGTCGTCGATAGGCTCGTCTTCTTCGCCGTCATCCTCGATCTCGCCCTTTTCCGCTTCCTCATCGTGGGGAACACGGGCAACAGCGACTATCTTCTGATCCTCGGGCATTCTCATGATTCGAACGCCCTTGCTGGGACGGGCGCAGATGCGAATCTCGCCCACATCGATCCTGATAATAACGCCTGCGTCGTTGATGATAATAATATCTTCGTCAGCATCAACAACTCTGACCTTTGCAACGGGGCCTACCTCAAGCTTATAGTTCCTGATACCCATACCGCCTCTTGACTGCAGGCGGTAATTATCAGCATAGGACAGTCTGCCGAAGCCGTTTTCGGAAACAGTCAGCACCAGTCCGCCCTCGCGGAGCACTGCCATGCCGACAACATAGTCACCCTCACGAAGCTTAATGCTTCGTACACCTGCAGCGGTTCTGCCCATTACTCGGACATCGTTTTCGTCAAAGCGGATGGAATAGCCGTTGTGGGTTGCAATGAGCAGATGCTTTGTGCCGTCGGTTATCTTTGTAGCCACCAGCTCATCGTCTTCACGCATGGTAAGTGCGATAAGTCCCTTCTTTCTCACATTGTCAAATGCGGAAAGTGAAGTTCTCTTTATAATACCGCTCTTTGTAATCATGACAACGTTGTTTTCGCCGTCATAGTCTCTTGGCAGGTGGAGCATGGAAACTACCTTTTCATCGGGCAGCAGGGGCAGAATGTTTACAACATTTGTGCCCTTCGCAGTTCTTGAGCCCTCGGGTATCTCATAGCCCTTCATGCGGTAAACTCGACCGAGGTTTGTAAAGAACATGACATAGTCATGAGTACAGCCGATGAACATCTCGGTCGGCACGTCCTCTTCCCTCGTTGCCATGCCTGCGATACCTCTGCCGCCTCTGTGCTGGGTCTGATAGGTATCTATCTTCTGGCGCTTTAAGTAGCCGAAGTTTGTCATGGTGATTACGCAGTTTTCCTCAGCGATGAGGTCCTCTGTGTCCATTTCACCCTCGACCGATACGATCTCAGTTCTTCTTGCGTCGCCGAATCTTCTTGCGATCTCGGTAAGGTCGTCGGAGATTATGCCCTTCTGTCTATCTTCGGAAGCGAGAATATCGAGGTAATCAGCGATCTTCTCGCGAAGAGCGGCAAGCTCTTCCTCAAGCTTGCTCTTTTCCATGCCTGTCAGCTGACCGAGACGCATATTAACGATTGCCTGAGCCTGAATATCGTCAAAGCCGAAGCGCTCCATCAGTCTTTCCTTGCCTTCACTGATGCTCCGGCTGGAACGGAGAATTGCAATGACCTCATCGATAAAGTCGATTGCAACAATGAGAGCGTCAAGGATATGCTCTCTGTCCTTTGCCTTGCCCAGCAGGTAATTTGTACGGCGGACGATTACCTGAAGCTGGAATTTGAGGTATTCCTCGATTATCTGCTTGAGAGTCAGTGTTTTCGGCTCGCCGTTTACGATAGCGACCTGGTTTACGCTGAAATTCGACTGCAGCTCGGTGTATTTGTAAAGATTGTTGAGTACAACATTGGGCTGAGCGTCTCTCTTTACATCGATGGTGATGCACATACCGCCGTCACGGTCGGAGGAGTGGTCGGCGATATCGGAAATGCCTTCCAGTCTCTTGTCCCTTACCATGTCTGCAATATTCTCTATAAGCTTTGCCTTGTTGACCTTATAGGGAAGCTCCGTTACCTGAATGGAGTAGCGTCCCTCTCTCTTTTCGATTATTTCCGCTCTGGCGCGCACTGCTATCTTGCCTCGACCTGTTGCATAAGCCTGTCTGATGCCCGAACGACCCATAATGATAGCACCGGTCGGGAAGTCGGGACCTTTCAGATGCTCCATTATCTCATCGAGAGTAGCATCGGGATTGTGAAGCACGCACTTGCAGGCCTCAACCGTTTCGTTAAGGTTATGGGGTGCCATATTCGATGCCATACCGACAGCGATACCCATTGTGCCGTTTACGAGAAGATTCGGGAATCGGCTGGGCAGTACGGTAGGCTCTTTTCGCTCATTATCGAAGGAGGGAATGAAATCGACAGTATCCTTTTCGATATCGGTGAGCATTTCCATGCTCATCTTGCTCATTCTCGCCTCGGTATAACGGTATGCAGCAGGGGGGTCACCGTCAATGGAACCGAAGTTTCCCTGACCTTCCACCAGAGTGTATCTCATGGAAAAGTCCTGCGCCAGACGTAC
>JAZSNZ010000292.1:0-3237 GCA_045536645.1 Acutalibacteraceae bacterium | reverse complement strand
GGATTCAAAATGACTGTGTCCTTTTGTGGGGTGTCAAGGGGCGTGGAGAATCTGCGATTCTCCGGCCATGACGCAGGAGTATGAGGACGGCAGTCCTCAACTGTTCATAAATAATAAAAAGCAGGCGAAAGCCTGCTTTTTTGATGTATTGAAAGTTGGGGGCTCTGCCCCCAAACTCCCGCAAGGGGCTTTGCCCCTTAACCCCGCCACCTTTGAAAAGGTGGACGAAACTTTTGGAGTTCAGAAGTAAAGCTACAGCTTAAAATCGGGAAATTCGCTTAAAAATGGCACATTCTTAGCCTGTACCACCTTGCCGTTGAGGTAGGAAAGTTCAAAAGCATCAGTGGTAAACTCAAAGGTCAGACGATAGGAATAAAGAGCTTGCTTTGTATAGCCTGTGCCTTTGTTCAGCGCATTTGTGCCGTACTTTCCGTCGCCTAAAAGCGGATGTCCGATAGATGCCATGTGTGCTCTTATCTGATGGGTGCGGCCTGTCAGCAGGTCGATATGCAAGAGAGAAAGATTATTCCTCTGTGCCAGAACAAGGTACTTTGTGCGTATCGTCTTGGCATCTGCAGAGGGCTTTGAGTCGATATAAACCCTGTTCTGTTCCTCGTTTTTCACAAGATATCCAGTCAAGGTCGCTTCTCTGGGTCTCACCTTGCCATGAACGATGCAAAGATACTCCTTGTGAATCTCTCTGTCCTTCATCTTCTGATTTAAAATTCTCAGCGCCGCCGCGGTTTTGGCTGCAATGACAAGGCCGCCTGTGTTGCGGTCTATTCTGTTGACTAACGCCGGTGCAAAGGAATTTTCCTTGTCAGGATCATACTCGCCTTTTTCGTAAAGATAGCGGTGAATTCTTGCGATAAGAGTATCCGTCTGGTAGTCGTTGTCGGGGTGAACGAGCACACCGGGCTTCTTGTCTGCAATCAGGATATGTTCGTCCTCAAAAGCAATCTCAATATTCTTTGATGCCTTGAGAAAATCATACCTGTATTCGGGTTCGCTGAGAACATCATCGGGCAGATATACCTCCAGCAAATCACCCTCCGTGAGCCTGTCGGAAATCTGACAGCGTTTTCTGTTGAGCTTAATGTTTTTTGTGCGTATCGCCTTGTACATCATGCTCTGAGGCAGAGAAGGGAAGGCTTTTCCAAGGAACTTGTCCACTCGCTGTCCTGCGTCATTGTGTTTGATAATAAGCTTCTTCATGCACTTACTCCGTATCTGTGATGTAAGGATTATACATCAGAGGAAGGAATAATTAAATAGTCATCGTAATATTTTCTTTATATAAGTATAAAATATCATGAAAAAACTTGATATTAAGTATGTTTGTGTGATAATATTATATCGGCAAAATATATCTGCACATTATTCGAACAGAGGAAGTGCACCATGATGAAAAAAAGGATAATATCAATAATACTGACTGTGCTGCTTGTGTTTACTCATGCGGCGGTGTTTTCTGTGTCCGCAGGGGCAGCTGCTGGCTCTGAAGCAGTAAAGATCACACTGACTGTTGATAAGCAGAGTGTAAGAAAGGGACAGACCTTCTATCTTACATACAATCTCTCAAATGCAAGCAACTATGATATAAGCTATCTGTCCTTTGCCATAACCTACAACAGCAAGGATTTTGAGTACTGTGAGTTCATAGCCAACTCATCAAATCACTTCCATTCCGGCAATGTTGCGGTCGTAAATGCCACCACCAGCAAAATCAATATTGAATTCAAGGCCAATCCCGATTATGCCTATTTCCACGGCCAGTCGAGAACAGCCAGCATAGCACTTAAGATGAAATACATAGGCAGCGGCAATATGGAAGATGTCGTAAGGGACTTTACCGTTGTCGAGCCTGTTGTAAAGAGTGAAGCAAGTTATACCTACACTGCACAGGATTATACCTACAGTGCAGCAGAGGTGAAGACAGAGAAAGCATCAATAAGGCTTACAGCTCTTTCCGCTGATAATACCCTTGCTTCCATTGATCTCAAGGCAGGCGGCAAAAAGGTTAATCTCGAGCCGAGCTTTAATCCCGATATCACGCAGTATACCGCTTATGTCGAATATTCACAGGGAGGAATAAATGCAAAATTTCCTGTAAACCACAACGGAGCAACTGTATCTCATAATTTCAGCCAGAAAATAAATACAGGAAGCAATAAATACTACATTGTGGTTACCGCTGAAAACGGCAGCATACGTACATACAATATCGATATGCACCTTGTTCCTCAGGGCATGACGATTTCGGAGTACAAGGAGTACCTTGAATCTCTCAATGCACCTGTAGTATCGGAACCTCCGGCAGAAAGCACACCTGAAATGCAGTCTCCCACTGATTCTGAGCCTCTCGTGGAGGAACCTATTATTGAAGATATAGTAGTTTCTCCCACAGAACCGGCAGAATCCGAGGTCGAAAGCGAGACAACAAAGAATTCAGGCGGATTCAAGGGGTTCCTTGAGAGACTGTCTCCTGCAGTGCTCATAGGTGCACTGGGCGGACTCATTGTTCTTGTGGCAGGCGGCTTTACCGCAGGATATATAGCACATAAGAAGGTGCAGAGAGAAAAGTTGCTTGCAAACTACCTTGATTATTATTCTGATGATTATTATGACGATGGATATACAGATTACGGGTACGCAGACGAGTATTACGAAGGCGAAAATTATTATGACGAATATTAAGTCTTCTGTTGTCTGACACTTTTCATAAAGGAGACACAATGATATGAATAAAATGAACGGAAAGGTAAAGCTATGGCTTATAATCACACTGTGCCTGGCGATAGCAGCATTTACTGTTCCTTTTATGACAGCAAGATACCAGGCGGACACGGATGCGCCGGTTGTAATAGTATTGGATCCCGGTCACGGCGGACCTGATTTCGGTGCAATCAATACCGCAGACGGTATATACGAATCCGAGCTTAACCTTACAATAGCACGTGCATGCTATGCAGAGCTTCAGCGCTACAACGGAGTAAGTGTTTATATGACACACAACGGACTTGATCCCAACGGCTCAAAGATGACACTCAACGAGCGTGTGCGCCTTGCAAACAGTGTGGATGCAGATATTCTTATCAGCCTGCACTGTAATGATGCGCAGAGCGAGATTGCATCGGGCTCGGAAGTTTATGTTTCTCACAGTACATACAAAGAGGAATACAACGAGAAGAGCACAGAGCTTGCAGTCAGCTTTCTTAAGCGTTTTCGTAATCTGGG
>JAZSNZ010000392.1:0-10666 GCA_045536645.1 Acutalibacteraceae bacterium | reverse complement strand
GAAAATATCGCACTCATCGGCATGCCCGGCTGCGGCAAGTCCACAATCGGCGCTATTCTTTCGGAGATGACAGGCAGAGAGGCAATCGACCTCGATGCACACATCGTTGAAAACGAGGGCATTTCCATTCCCGAGATTTTCTCCAAGGACGGAGAAGACTATTTCCGCTATCTTGAGCATTATGAGCTTGAGAAAATCGGCAAGGTAAGCGGAAAGATTATCATCACAGGCGGCGGCATTGTCAAGAACGGCAGAAACTATGCTCCGCTCGCTCAGAACAGCCGCATCTATCACATCACACGTGACCTTGATTTGCTCGACCGCGCAGGCCGTCCCCTCTCTCAGGGCGCTGACCTGAAGGCCATGTACGAACAGCGCGAGCCCCTTTACAAGAAGTTCCGCGATGTTCAGGTAAGCAACGACACAACACCCGAAGACTGTGCAAAGGCAATATGGAGTGATTTCAATGAAAATTCTCGTAATTAACGGACCGAATATCAATATGCTCGGGCTTCGTGAGCCCGAAATCTACGGCAAGGAAACCTACGAAGATCTTGTGGGGCTTATCTGCGAGGAGGCTCAGAGACTGGGCGTGGACGTGGAGTTCTTCCAGTCAAACCACGAGGGTGCAATAGTTGACGCCATTCAGGGTGCATACGGCAGGATCGACGGTATTGTCATAAATCCCGCCGCTTACACTCATACAAGTGTTGCTATTCTCGATGCAGTAAAGGCTGTATCCATCCCCACTGTTGAGGTGCATATCTCAGACCCTGTCCTGAGAGAGGACTTCAGAAAGATATCCTATGTCCGCCGTGCCTGCGTGGCGACCATAAAGGGCAAGGGCTTTGATGGCTATCTTGAGGCTATGAGGATATTGGTTGAGGGATAAGGTTTGTATTTGGATTTGAAAATGGAGGCACTGCGGTGCCTCCATTTTTTGATTTCTATGCTGTTTGCAGGCGACTGGTTATTGCTTGGCATTTTTGCTTTCTCAATGCTTATATATTCATTTCTTTGATGTACAAAGAAATGAACCAAAGAAATGCAACAAAGGAGGAGGGGTTTCGATTCACTTTTTCCCTTGAATGGTTTTTGCCTCCTTTTGACCACTCAAAAGGAGGGCCTGCGGCAGGCAGGTGGTGCAGTGAGTTTTTCTGCCTCGGTGTTTTACAAGGGACGATGTGGGCATCGTCCCCTACTTTTCATTACCTGAAAACGGAACATTGTTCACACCGTCCCCTACGATAGCACGTTACGGCTGCAGCACTAAATCGAACAACGGGAGCCCACAGAGGGGCTCCCCTACAATTACGAATATCAGAACCTCTGTCAATAACCCCTTCCATCTCCACAAATAACCAATAAGCCGCCTGTTATGGCGGCTGTTTTTATCATATATGGATATTTTATATTTTTTTGCTTTATTTAGTGGAAAATAGCGATTTACCGTGCTAAAATAAAGTGAATATCTATGTAACAGGAGTGTGTCTCGCCATGGATAAAGTGAAACAGTTTATTGAAAAGTGGAACAAATTTGATACCAGAACAAAAATCATCTACGGAATAATAGCGCTTATTCTTGTTATCGCACTGATATTTTCCGTTTCCACCCTCGGAGACAGCAAGAATGTCTCCGATACCGATCTGACTTCACCCGAAAATGAAGAAATCATTGTTGTGACCGACACCGATACTGACGGCGAAGGCTTTGACGCGGCAATGTCCTCCACCGATGCTGACGCAGGCGGAGAGGAAGAGGATGACCTTTCGGAGACCACCACTACAACCGAAAGCACCTCAACCACAAAGAAGACCAAGAAAACAACCACCACAACAGAAAAAACTACTACCACTACCGAAAAGACCACCGAGAAAACAACTACCACCACAAAATCCAAAGGTGCAAAGGTTTCTTACGGTGAAAGCTACAACACAAAGAACGAGGTCGCAGCATATCTTGCCGCTTATGGCGAGCTGCCTCCCAACTACATAACCAAGAAGGAAGCCGAGGCTATGGGCTGGAAGAGTGAGTACAGCACCGTTGCACAGGCCGCGCCCGGCAAGAGCATAGGCGGCGACAAGTTCGGCAACTATGAAGGAATCCTTCCCGAAAAGAAAGGCAGGAAATACTACGAATGCGATATCGACTACAAAAAGGGCAACAGAAACGCAAAACGCATAGTATTTTCCAATGACGGACTCATTTTCTACACCGACGATCATTACGAAAGCTTTTCTAAGTATGATGCAGAGACAGGGAAGTGGACGAATAAATGGAAATAAAAATATATTCACGATTCATGAAAACAAGGGAGAAGGCTCACGCACACCTTGCACGCAGGCTTTCATTCCCCTCTTATTACGGCAAGAATCTTGATGCTCTCCATGATCTTCTGACCGAGCGCATGGAAGATACCGAAATCATCATCAAGGGCAGTGAGCGTCTGCGTGAAGCCATGGACGGCTACGGTGCAAGGATCATAAAGGTCATGCTCGACTGCGAAGAAGAAAATCCGCATCTTGAAATCACTCTCAGATAAATACCGGAGGGGTATAAATTGGCAGATTCAATGCGTATAGTGGTCAAGGTAGGCACTTCCACCCTGACCTATGAAAACGGAAAACCCAATATCGGAAGAATAGACAAGCTCTGCAGAGTTATTTCCGACATCTGCAATTCGGGCAAGGAGGTCGTGCTTGTCACAAGCGGCGCTATAGGTGTCGGTGTCAGCAAGCTGGGTCTCTCCTCAAGGCCTACCGAGATCGCAGCCCGTCAGGCCTGTGCGGCCGTTGGTCAGTGCGAGCTTATGTATATGTATGACAAGTTCTTCGGAGAGTACGGCAGAAAAACAGCACAGGTACTCATTACAGGCGATGTTATCGACAACGATCACAGACGCGAGAATGTTACCACCTGTATGGAAGAGCTGCTGAAAATGGGTGTTATTCCCGTTGTAAATGAGAACGACGTTGTGAGCGTCGACGAACTGTCAGGACATAATATAGGTGATAACGACAATCTGTCATCTATAGTCGCTGTTCTGATAAACGCCGATATGCTCATCATGCTTACCGATATGGACGGGCTTTTTGACAGCGACCCCAGAACCAATCCCGATGCAGTGCGTCTGCCCGTTGTGCTCAGTATTGACGACAATATCCGCGCTTTAGCAGGCGGCAGCGGTTCAAACCGCGGCACAGGCGGCATGATAACAAAGCTCGATGCAGCGGATCGTTCATGCGGTGCAGGTATTGAGACATATATTTGTGCAGGTGATTCACCCTCAAACATCAGAAGAATCATTGAGGGCGAGCAGATAGGCACTCATTTTGTTGCAAAGAAAATCAAGAAGTGATATAATTAACAGGTTAAGGGGCTGAAAATATGACAGATCTGACTATCATGGGTCAGAATGCGAAGCGTGCCGCAAGACATCTGGCAACCGCTTCCACTGCCGATAAAAACGCAGCTCTGCTGAAAATGGCAGATGCACTTGATAATAACGTACAGGCTATCCTTGAGGCAAACGCAAAGGACGTTGAAAAGGGTATTGCAAACGGCATGAAAGAAAGCCTTATCGACCGTCTCAAGCTTACCGAGGCTCGTATCGCAGGAATGTCTCAGGGCATCCGCGAGGTTGCCGCTCTCCCCGACCCCTGTGGTGAGATAATAGACGGCGGTGTCGGTCACTTAGGCCTTGAAATAAAGTGTGTCCGTGTTCCCCTTGGAGTATGCGGAATAATTTTCGAGGCTCGCCCCAATGTTACAAGTGACGCGGCCGCTCTCTGTTTCAAGGCAGGCAACGCCTGTATCCTTCGAGGCGGCAGCGATGCAATAAATTCGAACCTGGCAATAACAGAAATCCTTCGCAAGGCCCTTGAGGAATCGGGCTTTGATGAGGACTGCGTAGCTCTCGTTGAGGATACCTCAAGAGAGACTGCCACCGAGCTTATGCGCCTTAATGAGTACCTCGACGTGCTCATTCCCCGAGGCGGCGCAGGTCTTATCCAGTCTGTTGTTCAGAACAGCACCGTTCCCGTTATCGAAACAGGTGTCGGCAACTGCCACGTATATGTTGACGAGTCTGCCGATATAAATATGGCAGCAAACATAATCTACAACGCAAAGACCAGCAGACCCAGCGTATGCAACGCAATTGAGACCATTCTCATTCACAAGAATATCGCTACCCGTGTTCTGCCTGCAATTACCGCAAGGCTTGACGAAAAAAATGTTGAGATAAGAGGCTGCGAGGTCACTCAGTCCATTCTCGGCGAAAAGGTGGTACCTGCCGAAAACGCCGACTACGAGACGGAGTTCCTTGATTATATCCTAGCCTGCAAGGTTGTCGACAGCATTGACGATGCACTCGATCACATCGCAAAGTATTCCAGCGGTCACAGCGAGGCTATTATTACAAACGACTACAATGCTTCACGCAGATTCACTGCCGAAGTCGAGGCAGCTGCGGTTTATGTCAATGCATCAACCCGCTTTACCGACGGCGGTATATTCGGTCTCGGCGCGGAGATCGGCATTTCCACCCAGAAGCTTCATGCAAGAGGTCCTATGGGACTTAAGCATCTGACCAGCCAGAAGTACATCATTCTCGGCAACGGTCAGGTAAGAGAATAATATCAGATAATTATGTGTTAAAGGAGGTGTTCGGAAATGGCTAATAAAAGCAATTCAAACCGCTCTGCTTCATCAAAACAGAACCAGGGCAGCAAGCGTCCCGGCGGTTACAGTGAGCGTTACAGCAACAGACCTAATCCGTACACCGGATATCTGCCTCCCGGAGCTGCATCATCCGAACACATATATCACCCCGAAAGTGTTGATCCTGTAAGGATAAAGCAGCTGGAACGCGAACAGGAGCAGGCACGTCTGCACGCCTATGAGGAAAGGGCAAATATGCCGCACACCGAATCTGCCCCTGCTGCACAGAGCACAGCATCTCGCCAGCCGCAGCAGGTTTCACACTCCCAGAGCAGCAGAAGCGCTCAGGAGGCAGCCAGACGCGGCAAGCAGACAAGACGTGCTCAGGTGGCCCAGCAGCAGGCAGCAAAGGCAGGCACCGCTCAGAGAAGAACGACTGTCATTGAAAACAATGCTCATCTGAATAAAATCAGACAGAACGCCATAGACGAGGCTGAAAAACTCCGTTCACAGCCTGCTGAGCCCGGTGAAACTCCTGTAATCTCTGATGCGGCCAAGACTGAATCTGCTCAGAAGGTACCTGTCGAAAACACATCGACACTTCCTGTAGCCGGAGCTGCACAGTTCGCTGCAATAAATAACAAAAAGAAGAAAAATAAAACTCCTCCCACCCCTGCAACTGTTGTCACCGATATCGAGGAAGAGGAAAAGGCGGAAGACAATACCGCTTCAGTTGAAGCAGTACCTGTTGTTATCCCCTCTGCTCCCATAGAGGTTATAAATCCTGATGCCGCATCGGAAACAAGCAACATCGTTGAGGATGTTCCTGTTGTTGAGGATGTCGAAGACGCTGAGACTGTCTTCGAGACCCCTGCTGAAGAGCCTGATGAGGAAACAGAAGCCATCACTTCCGATGATACAGAAGCAGAGACCGAGTCAAACGACGAAGCTCCTGCATCTGTTATCCCGATTGAAGAAATCCCCTCTGACAGCGAGGTTTTATCTGACACATCTGAGGACGAAGAAAAACAAACGGAAGATGAATCTACCTCTGTAATAACCGAGCCGGAAGAAATATCGGAGGATAATTTACCCGAGGAGACCGCTGCGGTTCCGGAGGAAGAATCCGAAGAAGAAGCATCGGATAATGCTTCTGAAGAAATTATCACTGAAGATATCGTCGCAGAAGAGCCTTCCGAAGAGGAAGAGGAAGAGGAAGAGGACGGAGAAGTTACCGAATCCATCGATTCTGATCCCGATTCAGACAGCGCGGATATATCTGATGAGGATGAGCCTTCCGAAGAGGAAGAGGACGATGTAAAGGTCTATGTCCCGACTGAAAAAGCCGTGGAGGAAGACGAATATCACGACGATGCGGAAGAAGACAACGCAGAAGAATATATGCCTGCTCCCGCAGTCGCTATTTCCACTCCCCCGAAGCGCCGTAACTTCGAAACACGAATTTCGTCGGATCTTGCCGATCCTTCGACCTATTCTCCCGGAGTTGCTCAGGACGAGACACTTTTTATAAGAAAAACACGCCCCGAGGAAGCCACCGCTGTGTTCTCTGCATCAACACCGGGTCTTGCACCCGATTTCGATGACGATGATTTCTTTGAGCAGTGGCTGGAGGAAGGAGACGACATGATTATTAAGGATAAGCGTCAGCGCCGCAAGGTTTCTGCCATCATCGGTGCAGTTACCATGGCCTTTGCCATAATAGGCTTTATTTTTGTCATCGCCTGGTTTATCAAGGGCATCCCTACCGGTTCCAATACGTCAGGTACACAGACCGACTACGCAAAGTTTATTCTGCCTGTTGTAAATGCTGATCCCGAGCCCTTTGAGACCATT
This sequence comes from Acutalibacteraceae bacterium, assembly GCA_045536645.1. Taxonomy (GTDB): domain Bacteria; phylum Bacillota; class Clostridia; order Oscillospirales; family Acutalibacteraceae; genus JAISGQ01. The sequence goes on along the minus strand of JAZSNZ010000392.1, from coordinate 4,149 downwards.
ACTTCTGTTGACAACAATATCCTTGTTGAGGCTGCAATCAACCGTCTTACCTACGGTGAGGCCGCTGCTGACCAGATCTACACCGCACTGGAAGTCGAGAACGAAACAAGACTTCTCATTCCTGCCTCAGATGTAGAAAAGTCAGGCAAGGTACTCTTTGGCGATACATTCACCATCGATTACACGGTCATGTATGCTATCGAAGACGAGATGATCTATTACTACAGTGCTGCCGACAACTGCTTCCACGTTGTTACAACCAGCGGTGATATTGAACCTGAGATTATTAAGATAAGCCATATTGGCTCTCGTACTCAGGTTCTCCTTGAGGTCGGCTATATCAGTGCCACTGAAGAAACCATGGAAGGCTCTGAATACTATAAGGAAATGGAGTATGTACTCAACTCTCTCGATGACGGAAGTTATTATGTAAGTGCCATACGCGCTATCAAAAACTGATTTTACCGAAAAGGTGCAGGTTTTTGCCTGCACCTTTTTTATTATCTGCCAAAACCAAAAGAGAGCAGACTTGTCTGCTCTCTCCCGTATTGCTTTATTTGTTGCCCGCCCGGTCGTATCGTGCTTTTGATAACCTGCCTACTACAAGCAGGTGGGTGTCCCCCCAACGTTTTCACGCTCCCTTCGTCCAACAACGGTACAAGCCGTGCCGGGAGGTCTGCAATCCCACGCCGGAGCAAAAGGACTCCCTTATATCAAAAATGTAGGGTTATAAAAGCACCTGTCCGCGATCCGGGCAGACCGGCAATCAAAGTTTATTTACACTATATATTATGCAACAAAGTGCACAATGTATACCGCAAAACAGAATTATTCGCCACCGTAGAGTTCCTCAAAGCGACCTTCGAAAATATCAGCCAGAGTATCCATAAGCTCGGTATCCTCTACCTCAACAAGCTCGTCCTGACCTTCGCCTGCAACAACCTGAAGAATAAAATATTCTCCATCGCTCTCCGTTCCCGGCTCCGGAATGGGGAGTAGTGCAATGTATCTTCCGTCATCAGTCTCGATAGCATCGAGAACCTCAAACTCCATCTTAGAACCCTCATCATCAACAAGGGTTACTATATTCATGCCATATTCACCGGCCATTTTTCTCTCTCCCTTCGTGTCCCTTACTATTAATTTTAACTGCAAACAGGTCTCAAGTCAAGTGGTAATTGCAGGTTAACAAAATAAATAAAAATTTTATTCTTTTTGCAAAAATAGTGTTGACAAACACTAAAAGTCATGTTATATTATAGACACAAACAGGAGACAATAAAACAATTTCTACTGAACAACAGTAGATTAGGAGGTGGGTCCGATGGAATCAATACAGACAGCACACTGCTTGAGCTTCAATATTAACCGTAGGATCTGCTGCGGTTCAATATCGAAGCACCGATAAAGTGCCGGAAACAAAATAAAGTGAACAGATAAGGCGATCCGCAAATATAAAAGACGGAGAAAAATGTGTAATAAATGCTTATCTGAAATGTGGCGGCTCGTAGCCGCGGAAAACAAGGCAAGGTATAAGCAGACACACCATCTGCAAATAACAAGCAAGTGTATTCTTAAAAATTTTATATAGATAATAATTTCATTCCTGTTTAATATGACTTAAATCAAATGAAAAGGTGAGTCCGATGAAATAGTTGCACCGGGTTATCCCGAATACAGCTAAGTGTAAAAACTCACAAGGCAAATTTAATAATCAACGCCTTCGGAAAAATCCGAAGGCGTTATCATTTTTATTGCTTCTTTTCCTCCGTCTCGGAGGAGATGCTGTCTTCTGCCTTGTAGAATTTGACTATGGCGTGAAGCACCACACCATCAGCGCTTTTGAAGGATACTGTATATGCTTCATCATCCTCGCTGAAGCAGCACTTTATCTCCGTATTTTCCGTTATCTCCTGCTTGTATACTATGTCAAAATCAAGCTTTGATACAGCTGCTCTCTTTTCTTCGGGCAGTGCATGCTGTGCGATGTCCAGATAATATGTATTGTTCATGTGTCCGTACATATCCATGAACATCCAGTCGGCAAGAAAGCTCTGCTCGCTGTCGCAGGATTCGGGTTCTGAGATTCGAGGCATTCTTGCTTCATTATAATTGCTGTGTGCAGAATCCGGGTTGTACGCCTCAATCTCTTCGGAGGTTATCTTCACGGGTTTTCTTGTCTCTATATTCACCCTTGCCCAGTCCGAAAGTGCTGTTACAAGCAGATTCCCCTCACCGTCTCGGATCTCAAATTCCCTTGTTGATGTTATGTTTTTGAAATAGGTCGGCCATGTGGATATCTCTATCTCTGTGCCGTACTCAGGTCTTTTCAGTATATTGACCCTGTATCCGTGGAGAAGCCATCTGCGTTCTGACTGCCCCAGTACCTCACCGCAGGTCTCGGCATGCATTGTCGCCATGTCAACAAACAGATTGAGCATTTCGCTGTTTTTAAGCTTCAATTCGGCATCAACCGCTCGAAAGCCTACATAGAATTTCTTTGAAAATGCCATATTATCCCTCTTTTCATCTTGTGTGGCATATTATATCACTTTATCCCTTTCCACACAAGCCGAAAAAGGAAAAACCTCCGGGGAAAACCGGAGGTTTTATGATAATTTTACTTATTTGAGAATGCTATTGACAAATACTGTGTAATAATAGCCGTAGTCATAACTGTAGCTTGCACTATCAACACAGGAGACAACTATTGCAAGGGTGAATATAGCGCTGACAACGGTACCGATAATACCGAGGATCTTGCCTGTGGTGTTCATGCCGTTGCCGCCCTTTCTTCGAGCAATTCCGGCGGTGATGATAGCAGCGATGCCGCAGCCGAGGCCTACGAAGGGAACATAGCAGAATACAAGAGAACAGATACCGCAGATAAGAGCAACGATAGAGAGAGCCTTGTTGCTGCCGCTCTTTACAACCTGACCTGCAGGCTGAGTGTAAACGGGCTGCTGTGCGTACTGGGGCTGAGACTGATACACTACAACAGGCTGATTTTCTTGTACGGGAACGGGAGTCTGAACATTCTGGTTATAATTCTGATTGTTGTCCATAATGCATTTTCCTTTCATCACGGGTTCTGAAATTGCAGAGACCCTTTGTATGCATTCATAATATCACGTATTATAAAATAATGCAAGAAGTTGTGAGAAATCAGTGAAAAAGCCTCCGAACACTCGAAAACTTGAGTACTCGGAGGCATATTTTATTTAAATATTACTGATCGTTGTTTCTTCTGGGAGGTCTGCGGTCGCCTCTGTTGTTGTCGCGACGCTCAGGACGGGGACGGTCGGAGATGGTGTTCTCGGGTACCATGCCCTCGATCTCGATAAGTGCGTCACGGCGGGAGAGATTGAGTCTGCCCTTGTCGTCGATCTCAAGAACCTTGACCATAACTCTGTCACCGACATTGACTGCATCGGTGACCTTCTCGGTACGCTTTACATCGAGACGACTGATGTGAACAAGGCCTTCCTTGCCGGGAGCGATCTCAACGAATGCACCGAAGTCCATGATTCTGGTTACGATACCGTTGTAGAAGGAGCCGGGCTCGGGATCATGAGCGATGGTCTCGACAATCTGGAGAGCTCTGCGGCAGTTGTCAATATCAACACCGCAGATGAATACCTTGCCGTCGTCCTCGATGTCAACCTTGACCTCACACTCAGCAGCGATCTTCTGAATGACCTTCCCGCCGGAACCGATGACTTCTCTGATCTTGTCAACGGGAACAACGGTGGAGAGCATCTTAGGAGCATACTTGGAAAGCTCTGCTCTGGGTTCGGGAATAGCCTTGAGCATGATCTCATCAAGGATATAGTTACGTGCCTTGTGAGTCTTCTCGATAGCTTCCTTGACTATCTCGGGGGTAAGGCCGTCGATCTTGAGGTCCATCTGGATAGCGGTGATGCCATCGTGGGTACCGGCTACTTTGAAGTCCATATCGCCGAAGAAGTCCTCAAGACCCTGGATATCGACCATGGTCATCCAGCGGTCGCCCTCGGTGATAAGACCGCAGGAGATACCTGCAACAGGAGCCTTGATGGGTACGCCTGCGTCCATAAGAGCAAGGGTAGAACCGCATACAGAGCCCTGAGAGGTGGAACCGTTGGAGGAAACAACCTCAGAAACAAGGCG
>JAZSNZ010000007.1:0-5652 GCA_045536645.1 Acutalibacteraceae bacterium | reverse complement strand
TCTTCCCAGCCGAGGGAGATCAGATAATCCCGCTCCTCTATGCTGGCTGTGAAGTGGTATGCACCGCGGGTTTCGTTGGGATTATGCAGGCGATACTGAGGAACCTCGGTATCGTAGGCGGAGTTGAACGCAACGCCTTCGTAGTTCCAGCCTGCTGCCATCAGTCTGGCTTTTTCACTCTCATCCATAATGTAGAGATGTTCGTATGTTACAGGATCATACAAACGGTGAACAGGTGCGCCTGTAGTCATGGAGAAGGTAAATCCGACACCCTCGTAGTTCCAGCCTTCAGCGACGAGGAAGTCCCTTTCAAGCTCGGAGCCTGTGTAGAAATGCTCACCCGAGTTGGGATCAAACATACGGAACATATGCATAACAGTTCTGTTCTCGGTAGTTTCACGATTGATGCCGCAGCGGTTGCAGGAGCCGTCGACGCCGTCATCGTAAACGTGATTCTTGCATTTTGTGGTATCAAAGCTTACCAGAATATACGGACTGAAGTCATCAGCATAGAAGTAGAAGTGGCTGTTGCCGTTGGTCAGAGTAATGGGAATCTCCTCAACCGTGCCGTCTTCCTTGTAGTGATACAGCTTGAAGGCATAGCCCTTGTTTGCTCCGGGCAGATTGTCGGGCACCTTGAGGGTAATCTTGATTCGTCCCTCTTCGACATCGACCTTGGCGTTGGTCTTTTTGTCAACAAGAGAGATGTCGTACATTGCGTAGGTATTCTGGTCAGCATCGAAGAAATCGTTGTAATTTTCAATAGCTTCCTTGACTGTCTTCTTGTTGTTGTCGTCCACGTCGTTGACTATCAGCTTGATGCCGCTGACATCGATGAGATCACCGTTCTCGTCAACGCAGGTGAAATCGTCCTTTATTTCTACATCGTCAACGATGTCTTCGTCGGTGGAGTCGTCGACAATTATATCGCCATCAGAGTTGACGGTGACCGTACAGCTGTCGCTTACATCGCCGGCGGTGGCGGTGATTGTTGCCGTTCCAACGCCAACAGCGGTAATGTTGCCATTTTCATCAACAGTTGCCACAGACTTATCAGAGGAAGTCCAGACAACAGTATCCATACTGCCAGTCGGATAGACGATTGCACTGACTGTGATTTCATCGCCGACCGACATATTCAGATTGGAGGAACTCAGTTCGATGGAGCTTGCGTGGATTTCTGCATATTCGATTGTTACATTGGTGGTCTTCAGCGTCAGATCGGGGAACAGCTCGTTGGTCATCTCGCAGTAGAGAGTCTTACCTGCAAAGCTGTTGTCGAAGGTGAATATGCCGTTTTCAGAGGTGGTGGGAGTTACGACGGAGTCATCATCAGCGTTGTGCCATGTATAGGTGGTGATGGTGCCGTCTATGTTATACTCGGGGGCAAGCTCTGTAAAATCAGCATAAGCACTCAGATTCTTTGCAATGGAAACCTCATTCTGCGGAGAGCTTGAAATTACGTCCACAAGAGACACCGGTCCAACAATTGTCGAGAAGCGGAGCCTGTTAGCATTGCAGCTCAACTCTTCGAGTTTTTCGCATCCTGTAAAGTTAATGCCGGTAATACCTGCTGTTGAATCCTGAACCCCGTCACTATTGTAGCAATAATAACAGCGCAGCGTGGTGAGTTCAGGACAACAAGACACATCGATATTCTCAAGTCTTGTGAACGAGCAATCCAGATGCTTAAGAGCAGGACAATTGCTCAGATCAAGTTCTGTAATGGGATCCATATAGCAATCCAGGAACTCAAGTTTTGTGCATGCGGTTACATCAATGGACTCTACTCCCGTATATCTGCAGCCCAGATGGATCAGATTAGTACACTGACTTAACTCAAGACCAACTATTTGATTGTGCATGAAATTGATCAGTTCAATAGATGGGCAATTGGAGAAGTCGATCAAAGAGAAGGACTCAGTACCTCTGAGATTATCTCCTTCTATTGCGCTGCCGTCTGTATTATCGCGAATCGACTTTATTCCAGATTGGCAATACATTTTTATCGTTTCTCCACGGGGAATACCGATGCCCATAAACTTCACGATATTGCCGTCGCCCCAGTCAACATAAACTGTATCGTCAGCTTCAACGGTCAGATAAATTGGATCTTTGCCTTCAGGAGCATTTTTTAACGTAAATACGATCTGCGGCTCGGTAAAGGCAGGTGTTCCTATTGTTGAGAGCTTTACTGTAACAGTACAACTTGCGCTGCAGTTTCCTGCCGTTGCTTTAATTATTGCAGTACCGGTATCAACAGCGATAACCTTTCCGGTTTTGTCAACGATCGCCACAGACTTGTCAGAGGAAGTCCAGACAATCTCGTCGGCGGCATCGTGGGGATATACGGCAGCGATGATGGTCTGCACTTCCCCAACGTTCATATCGAGTGTGGTGTTGTTCAGCTCAACGGAGGTGGCCGGAGGCAACTTTCTGAATACGATTGTCGCAGTCATATCACCGGTAAAGCCGTAATAGGGCTCGGGGTATGCACTCAGATCAACGGAGATGTCGGTATTTCCGTCGTGGATGGTTACCGATTCGACAGCATAGCCATCCTGCGGACGGTAAAGGAGTTTTTCTTCGGTTACGTTAAAGAAGTTGACACCTTTTAACATCCCATAACTTGTTGTCGGCTTCCATTGGGCACCGACACCAATCTTCGTCAGGTTGCTGCAAGACTTGAAAATGTAATACATATCAGTGACATTAGATGTATTCCATCCGCTGACATCCAGCTCAGTCAGACTGCTGCAGTACGCGAACATCCATCCCATATCAGTGACTTTAGAGGTATCTAATCCACTGACATCCAGCTCCGTCAGGCTGCTGCAGTTATCGAACATACTTTCCATATCAGTGACATTAGAGGTATCAAAACCGCTGAGATCAAGTTCAGTCAGGCTGCTGCAGCCGTAAAACATTTGACGCATATTGGTGACACTTGAAGTGTCTAAACCGCTAAGATCGAGTTCAGTCAGGCTGCTGCGGCTGAACATATTTCTCATATTAGTGACATTAGAGGTATCTAAGTTCTCTACGTCAATTACGGTACAATCAGAAAACACAGAAAACATATAGCTTGCGTCCTCGCTGCAAGCTACACCCGGTTTCACAACTACCTTCTTAACATCTGAGGAATATGACCACCACGCCCAATTTCCATACCCTCCATTCGCCAGCACGCCGCTGACACCGTCGGCAGGAGCAATGGTCATAACGCCTTCACTGTCAATAACCCATGTACAGGTGCCGGAAGTGCCGCTTGCAATATCAGCGGAAGCGTTTGCGAACACCCTGCCCACGCCCATAGCCGGCAGCAGCATCACAAGCATATTGACCGCCAGCAGCATGGCTACGGCGCATTTGAGATAAGTGCGCCGCTTGTTTTCCGGCAGCATTTTTCGTAATTTCTTCATAATTGTGCCCATCGTAATTCCTCCATGAAATTTTTATACATTAATTATATATCACTTTTGCCACTCATACAATTCAACAAATAAACAATAATAAGGTATCGTTTTTGTTAATTATTTTCTGCAGCTCTGCACCTGCTTCCCACCTCCGCACCGTTCTACGTCATTGTGCACAATTCACAAAACATCTTTTTGTACCTGTGTTTGATGCATTCATCTTGACGATATCAACATTCTAAAATATAATAAGAAAGTAACAATGTGCATCGTTCCATTTTCCACATGAATGTCGAGCACAAAAAAGGAGTAGTGACAAATGCTCAGAAGAAAAAGAATACTGACCTTCCTGCTTGCACTGTGCATGATAGTTTCCATGTTGGCAGGCTGCGGAAAAAAGGTTGATGAACCCGTTTCCGACGATCCCATAGTTCAGGATCAGCCCGAGCCAAAGCCGCAGGACATTTCCTATGACGGCTACACCCTTAAATGGGAAGACAACTTTGACGGCAAGGATCTCAACAGAAGCGACTGGAACGTGGAGCTTCACGATCCGGGCTGGGTCAACGAGGAATGGCAGTCCTATGTTGACAGCAGTGAAAACATCTACATCGAGGACGGCAGTCTTGTCCTCAAGCCTGTAAAGTCCGTTGCCGAGGACGGAACAGTTTCCTATACCTCGGGACGAGTGAACACTCAGGGCAAGCATGATTTTACATACGGTCTTTTCGAGGCCCGTGTGAAAGTTCCCACCGGCAAAGGCTATCTGCCTGCATTCTGGCTGATGGCAACTGACGAAAATCTTTACGGCCAGTGGCCTCGCTGCGGCGAAATAGATATCATGGAGGTCATGGGCGACAGCACCGACACCGCTCACGGCACCGTCCATTACGGCAACCCTCACTCTCAGAGCCAGGGCACCTACAAGCTCGATGACGGCACCTTTGCTTCTGACTATCACACCTTCGCACTTGAGTGGGAGCCCGGCAGCCTCCGCTGGTATGTCGACGGATGCCTTTATCACGAAGAGGACGACTGGCACTCCACCACCGAGGGGCAGGGCACCGTTACCTATCCCGCTCCCTTCGACCAGCCTTTCTATGTAATTCTTAACCTTGCAATCGGCGGCAGCTGGGTCGGATATCCCGATGAGACCACCACCTATGAGGATCAGGCCTACACCATCGACTATGTAAAGGTCTATCAGAAGGACAGCTACGACGAAAACGTCACAAGACCTGTGGAGATAGTCACACAGCGCGAGCCCGACAGCACCGGCAACTACGTGGTAAATGCTGACTTTGCTGATGCTGAGCCTCTTGACGACACCGATAACTGGTACTTCCTCACCGAAGGCGGCGGCGTAGGCTCTGCATCCATCGCTGACGGCGAGCTCACCGTTCTGACCGAAAACGCAGGCACCCTCGATTACAGCATTCAGCTCGTCCAGCCCGGTATCCCTGCAAAGAAGGGCGTTACCTACAAGGTCAGCTTTGATGCATATTCTGATGAACCCCGTTCCCTCAAGGTCTGCGTATCCGCTCCCAAGCGCAACTGGATACGTTACCTCAATGACACCCTCTTTGAGACCACCACAGAAAAGCAGCACTATGAATTCACCTACACCGTTATAGCCGAGACCGATCCCGAAAGTCGACTTGAATACAACATGGGAGCTCTCGGCTCCACCGCCGCTTTCCACCTGAGCAACGTACGCATCGAGGAGATCGAAGGCTCTGAGATCTTTGACAGCGACGCAAAGAGCATTCTCGCTGACGGAAACCATGTATACAACGGCGCATTCCAGGAAGGCGAAGGACGCATGGATCACTGGAATACTGATGCCGCAGGCAATGCTGAGGTTTATGTCACAAATGAAAACAACATTCGCCGCCTTGTGATAAATGCTCCCGAGGGAACAAGCGAAGAAACTCCTGTAATTGTATATCAGACAGCTCTTGCACTGGCTCCCGACTCTGAGTATGCTGTCAGCTACGATGTCAAGGGTCCTGCAGGAAAGACCATTACAATAAAGACCGCAGACATTTCCTTTGACACCGAGCTTAACGGCTCGATGCAGAGAATCACCGACACTTTCACCACTCCCAAGGGTGATTTTGACAAGAACTTCTCCATAGTTATCACCGAGCCCGGTGAATATTACGCAGACAATATAAGTCGGACGTAGCCATGTCGTTTCTGTGAGCCAAGGAGTTGATCATTTGGTTTGTCTTCC